>CAJXVY010000058.1 GCA_913062665.1 uncultured Micrococcales bacterium | reverse complement strand
GTGCAACTGAGTAAAACTGGAAAGAGAACGATCAGTGCCATAGCAGCAGTGTTCGCAGCAATGATGCTATTACTAGCGCTTCCTGTGTCCGCTACTGCAGACGAAGTGGGAACTGAATTTGATGACAAGATTTTCGGCAACGTAAAACTCGACGGTGAGTCACTTGCGGGTGTTGAAATCACGGTGAGTGGAAATGGCTATGAGGCCACAACCGTCACCGGCGATGACGGACGTTGGGTAATTGGCGTTCCCGAGAGGGGTCAGTACGAAGTAATCCTCAACGAGGAAACCCTTCCTGAGGGAATTGCCGTGGTTGAGGATGGCGGGCCGATCAAACAGGTTGAGTTTGGTCTCACTGGGACGGTAGTAATCAACTACTTCATTGGTGAGGGTGAGCGCAGTGCAGTCGGCTTCTGGCCGCAGTTTTTCACCCGTTTGGTCTATGGAATTAACTTCGGTCTAATGCTTGGCCTGGCCAGTGTTGGGCTCTCGCTGGTATTCGGAACAACCAAACTTTCAAACTTTGCCCACGCGGAGATGGTTACCTTCGGTGCTGTGATTGCACTGTTTTTGGCAAGCTTCGACATCAACCCATTCTTGGGAATCATCTTGGCGGTAATCGTCAGTGGTGCGGCAGGACTTGCTCAAGATGTGGTCATCTGGCGACCGCTTAGGCGCAAGGGTCTGGGAATCGTGCAGCTAATGATTGTTTCAATCGGATTGGCACTGACCCTTCGCTATGTCTACCAGTTCTTCATTGGTGGTAGCACAAGCCAGCTTCCAAGCTTGGGAGGAGAGACGTTCAACCTATTTGGAACATTGACGCTTTCCAGCACAGATATCGCCTCCATGGCAATCTCGATAGTTGTTTTGACAAGCTTTGCCCTTTGGTTGACGTTGACCAAGACTGGTAAGGCCACCCGAGCCATAAGTGACAACGTTGACCTTGCCGCTGCCAGTGGAATTGATGTTGACAGAGTTGTCCGCTACGTCTGGATTGCAGCCAGTGCACTTGCTGGACTGGGTGGAATTCTCTGGGCCTACTTCCGACCAGGAATCAAGTGGGACATGGGAGAAAAGATTTTGCTCTTAATCTTCGCAGCGGTTGTTCTGGGTGGATTGGGAACTGCATTCGGAGCTCTGATCGGAGCACTGATCGTAGGAATCATGGTTGAGACCTCAACAATGATTTTGGCTCCTGACATTAAGTACGTAGGTGCATTGATTGTTTTGATTGGTGTGCTGTTGATAAAGCCAACAGGTTTGTTGGGCTCGAAAGATCGAATAGGTTAGGCAGGCTCAGATGGACTGGATACAGATACTTTCAAATACTGCTGAGTCAATCCTCAGCCCAGTGACCTTCGCCTTCGTGCTCGCAAGTCTCGGACTTGCTATGCACTTCGGTTTCGCGGGTCTGTTGAACTTCGGTATTGCAGGGTTTATGGCAATCGGTGCCTATGGCTATGCAATCAGTGTTCTTCGCTTTGACTTTCCGTGGTGGGCGGCAATGCTTGTCAGCGTGGTGGCAGCTATCGCCTTCGCCATTTTGCTGGGAGCGCCAACGCTTCGCTTGCGAGGGGATTACCTGGCGATTGTGACAATCGCCGCAGCAGAAATTGCTCGTTTGCTGTTCTTGACAAACACCTTTGATGACTTCACAGGAAGTGCCAGTGGTTTGTTTGGGTATCACGACAGCTTCAGAGCTGCAAATCCAATTCCTGAGGGAACCTATGGTTTCGGACCCTTCACCTACTCAGAAACCGACTGGTGGGTGAGGATCTTTGGATTCGCAGTCCTGGCAGTTGTTGTTTGGTTGCTCTGGGCGCTAACAAGAAGCCCCTGGGGTCGAGTCATCAAGGGAATCCGTGAAGATGAGGACGCTGTTAGGGCGCTGGGCAAAAACGTATTTGCTTACAAAATGCAAGCGCTGATAATCGGTGGAGTTTTTGGTGCGATGGGTGGAGTTGTTTATGCACTTCCAAGTGCGGTGAACCCAACCGTCTACGTGACATCGCTAACCTTCTTTATTTGGACAGCGCTGCTCCTTGGAGGTGCTGCAACCGTGTTTGGTCCAGTTTTAGGATCAATCATCTTCTGGGTATTGCAGGCATTTTTGACAAATGTTTTGCCCGCTCTTACCCAGGATGGAGCAATCCTAGAAGGACTAACTAGCCAGCAAGGATCGACCTTGAGGTTCATCCTGGTGGGAATTGGTTTGATGTTGATTGTTATCTATCGACCTCAAGGTATCCGAGGAGACAAGAGGGAGTTGACCTTTGTCAAATAACGAACCAATGAAGAGCACCGGCCTACACGTCGGTGATGCCAAGCCAGGTGTTGCCAAAAAAGACCCAATCCTGGTAGCTGATCACGTAACCAGAAGTTTCGGTGGATTGACCGCCGTGGATGTTGAGCACCTGGAGGTCCCAAGAGGTGCAATCACCGCATTGATTGGCCCCAATGGAGCCGGTAAGACCACATTTTTCAATCTGTTGACAGGTTTTGACACCCCCAACACTGGCGAAATGCACTTCGAGGGCAAAAGCGTCAAGGGAATGCGTAGTCACCAGATTGCAAAACTGGGACAGGTCAGAACCTTCCAGCTAACCAAGGCACTAAGCCTGCTAACCGTGTTGGAAAACATGAAGTTGGGAGCTGGTGGTCAGGTTGGTGAAGGGATCTTTAGATCCCTAATTCCAAACATCTGGAGAAAGCAAGAGGCGGAGATTGAGGAGCGCGCAATTGAGCTTCTCAAGCGATTCAAGCTCTACGAGAAGAAAGATGACTTCGCGGCCAGCCTTTCGGGTGGTCAGCGCAAGCTTTTGGAAATGGCAAGGGCTTTGATGACGAATCCAACTCTTGTGATGTTGGATGAGCCAATGGCGGGTGTAAACCCAGCGCTTACCGAGAGTCTTTTGGGTCACGTATTAGATCTCAAAAAAGAAGGCATGACGGTTTTGTTCGTGGAGCACGACATGCACATGGTTCGCCACATCGCCGACTGGGTGGTTGTTATGGCAGAGGGCCAAATTGTTGCTGAAGGTCCGCCCGACACCGTCATGAAGGAGCAGGCTGTTATTGATGCCTACCTTGGAAGCCACCAGGAAACAGACCTCGGTGTCGTTACCGGTCGAATTGATGTAATTGACGATGGAGAGAAAAAGTGACCCCAGTAGTAGAAGTAAAAAACCTCTTCGCGGGATATCTCCCCGGGGTCAATATTCTCAACGGTGCCAACCTGTATGCCAACCAAGGCGAGCTAATTGGAATCATCGGTCCTAATGGTGCTGGTAAGTCGACACTTTTGAAAGCAATCTTTGGTCTAGTGAATGTCCGTGATGGTTCGATTTCTCTAAACGGTGAAGACATCACAGGCTTGAAGGCCAACAAGCTTGTTGCAAAGGGAGTTGGTTTTGTTCCTCAGAACAACAACGTATTCCCCTCGCTAACCATTGAGGAAAACTTACAGATGGGTATCTATCAGGACCCATCCCACTTCGATCAGCGTCTGGAATTCGTTGTTGATATTTTCAACGAACTTGGAAAGCGACTAAAGCAGCGAGCTGGCTCTCTCTCCGGAGGTGAGCGCCAAATGGTCGCTATGGGAAGAGCTTTGATGATGGACCCACAGGTCCTGCTTCTGGACGAGCCCAGCGCCGGTCTGAGCCCGGTTAGACAGGATGAGGCATTTATCCGCGTCTCCGACATCAACAAAGCTGGCGTAACCACGATCATGGTTGAGCAAAACGCTCGTCGCTGCCTTCAGATCTCTGACCGTGGATATGTCCTTGACCAGGGTGTGGATGCGGTTGAGGGAACCGGTAGAGAGCTTATGGATGACCCGAAGGTTGTAGAGCTCTACCTTGGAAATCTGGGTGCCTAAAGAGGCTTACCTACCAATTTCGATTGGTATTGGTGCTGCCGTTGGTGTGGCAATAGACCAGGTCGGAGTCGGCATAGCCGTAGGAGTTGCTATCGGTGTAGCTCTGTACGGGCGAAAAAATAAAAAATAATCGTTAATTGAAAAGCCCCGGAGCGAACCCCGGGGCTTTTCTTTGACTAACTAATTAGCCAATTGGAGCGTAGTTGTTGTCTGCACCGTACTGGTAGACAATAACTGAACCCT
>CAJXVY010000057.1 GCA_913062665.1 uncultured Micrococcales bacterium | reverse complement strand
AGCGGGTAAATAACAAGGAGACGAATGTCAGAGCGGATAGTTCTTGCCTATTCAGGCGGACTAGATACATCAGTAGGAATTGGCTGGCTCAAGCAGGCAACCGGTAAAGAGGTCGTGGCTATGGCCATTGATGTCGGCCAGGATGGCGAGGACATGGAGGTTATCCGCCAGCGAGCTTTGGACTGCGGCGCCGTTGAGTCAGTTGTGATCGATGCTAAAGAAGAGTTTGCTGATGATTACCTAATGCCCGCGCTGAAGGCAAACGCCATGTATCAGAAGCGTTACCCGCTAGTTTCAGCTCTCTCAAGACCATTGATTGCAAAACATCTGGCACTGACAGCAAACAAGCTCGGAGGCAACAGTGTCGCCCACGGCTGCACCGGAAAGGGTAACGATCAGGTTCGGTTTGAGGCTGCCGTTGCGGCAATTAACCCAGACTTGACTTCAGTGGCACCCATCAGGGATTTGGCCCTAACCAGGGACAAAGCCATTGAGTATGCAGCAGAGCACAATCTGCCAATTGCGCAGAGTAAGAAAAGCCCATATTCCATTGATCAAAACGTGTGGGGGAGGGCAATCGAGACCGGGTTTTTAGAAGATCCTTGGAATGGGCCGATTGAAGATCTCTATTCATATACTCAAGATCCAGCCGATGTGAAACCAGCTGATGAGGTAATCATCAAGTTCGAACAGGGTATCCCGGTTGAAATTGATGGAAAGAGTGTCACTGCCTTGCAAGCGGTGGAAATTATGAACCAGGTAGCTGGGAAGCACGGCGTTGGCCGAATTGATCTCGTGGAAGACAGGTTGGTCGGCATCAAATCTCGCGAAATCTACGAGGCTCCCGGGGCAATTGCCCTGATCAACGCTCACGAGGAGCTTGAGAATCTGACCATGGAGCGGGATGTCAACAGGTTCAAGCGTGGAGTTGAATCCAGATGGGCCGATTTGGTCTATGAAGGTCTCTGGTTCAGCGAATTAAAGAGCGCATTGGATGCCTTTATCGACCACACTCAAAGACACGTCTCAGGAGAAATTAGATTGAAACTGCAAGCCGGACATGCCTCTGTAACCGGCAGAAGAAGTAACCAGAGTCTTTATGATTACAACCTTGCCACCTACGACAGTGATGACAGCTTCGATTCTTCGCTAGCAAAGGGCTTCATCGAGCTATGGTCAATGCCATCCAAGCTATCGGCGAAAAGACATGGCCAGCAAAAATAGCGATTCCCTATGGGGGAGCAGGTTCGCAAGCGGACCTAGCTCAGAAATGGCCAACTTAAGCAAGTCAACCCATTTTGACTGGAGGCTGGCTAAGTACGATCTGCTTGGATCGCGAGCCCATGCGGAGGCACTGGCGGGCAAAGGTTATCTAAACCCAGAAGAACTGACCGAACTGTTGAAGGCGATTGATCAGCTGGAGTCTAGAGTCGACAAAGGTTCATTCAAGCCCAAGGACACAGATGAGGATGTTCACTCGGCACTTGAGCGCGGTTTGATTGAAATAGCTGGAGCAGATTTGGGTGGCAAGCTCCGTGCGGGTCGGTCAAGGAATGATCAAATAGCTACTGAAATCAGGCTGTTTATGATTGATGCGGCCGAGCAGATTCAGTCATTGCTCATTAGCTACATCGAACAGCTAACAATCCAGGCAGAGACCCACATGGGCGTTGCTATGCCCGGTAGAACTCATTTTCAGCACGCGCAGCCGGTGCTGCTTGCGCATCACTTGCTAGCCCATGCTTGGCCGCAGGTTAGAAATCTTCAGCGACTCGAGGACTGGCGGGGAAGGGCCAGTCTTTCTCCCTACGGGGCGGGTGCGTTAGCAGGTTCTTCTCTTGGGCTTGATCCGTCTCTGGTAGCTGAAAAACTTGGCCTTAGAGCTCCTGAAAAGAATTCAATGGACGCAACCAGTTCTCGAGATGTAGCGAGTGAGTTTTTGTTTATTTGTGCGCAGATAGGTATCGATCTATCAAGGTTCAGCGAGGAGCTAATCGCTTGGTCAACAGCGGAGTTTGGCTACGTGCAGCTCAGTGATGAGTTTTCAACAGGCTCCTCAATCATGCCTCAGAAGAAAAATCCAGACATCGCAGAGCTAACCAGGGGCAAAACCGGAAGATTGATTGGAAATCTAACCTCATTATTGACCGCCCTGAAAGGCCTCCCGCTGAGTTACAACCGTGACTTGCAAGAGGACAAGGAGCCGGTATTTGATTCTGTAGACACGCTTGTGGTTGTTCTTCCCGCAATCAACGGGATGATCAAGAATCTCATCTTCAACACCCAACGGCTTGAAGAACTAGCACCAGCAGGCTTCTCACTTGCAACCGATGTTGCCGAGTGGCTGGTCAGACAGGGTGTTCCATTCAAAAACGCCCATGAGATTACCGGTCAGATGGTTTCCAAGTGCGAAGAGCTGGGCGTTGGTCTTGAGGATCTCACCGACAAGCAGCTTGCAGAGATATCCAAGGAGCTAAAGCCAGAGGTCAGGGAAGTTCTAAGTGTCAGTGGATCCATTAAGTCTCGTGATGGAGTCGGAGGAACTGCTCTGCCGAGAGTTCTGGATCAACTCATGGAACTTCGAAAGATTGCCCCAAGGACGGATTTGGAGAATTAGTTTGCAAGCAAACGATGAAAGCTTCGCGGGAATCTATGAGGAGCTTCAGTGGAGGGGTTTGATAGCGCTCTCCACTGAAGAGTCCAAGCTCAGAGAAGCACTAAACACAAAAAGCATCAGCTTTTATTGCGGATTTGACCCAACTGCACCAAGTCTTCACCTTGGAAACCTAGTCCAGCTATTGACTATGCGTCGATTGCAGCTTGCCGGCCACAAGCCACTGTGTCTTGTTGGCGGCGCGACAGGGTTGATAGGTGATCCAAAGCCAAATGCTGAGAGGCAGCTAAACACCAAGGAAACTGTTGCTGAATGGGTCGATAGACTCGCCAGGCAGACCTCAAGGTTTCTATCGACCGAAGGAGAGAACGCGTCCCAGCTTGTGAACAATCTTGACTGGACTGGAAAGCTTTCAGCAATTGATTTACTCAGAGATGTTGGAAAGTACTTTCGAGTTGGGAAGATGCTTTCAAAAGATGCAGTTAGCGCAAGGTTAAATAGCGAGGCGGGTATTAGCTACACGGAATTCAGCTATCAGATTTTGCAAGGGTATGACTTCCTGGAGCTCTACCGTCGCTATGGATGTGTTATGCAGACAGGCGGGAGCGATCAATGGGGAAACCTAACCGCCGGGGCGGATTTGATTCACTATTCCGAGCAGGAGAGCGTGCATCTGCTCGCCACACCGCTAATAACAAACGCCGATGGGGAGAAATTTGGAAAAAGCGAGGGCAATGCAGTTTGGCTTGATGAGGAGATGACCTCTCCCTATGCGTTTTATCAATTCTGGCTAAACGTAATGGATGCCGATGTGGTCAAGCTTTTGAAGATTTTTACCTTCCTCAGTCGAGAAGACATTGAGCAGTTGGAGCGGGAAGTTAGCGAGAAACCATTTCTTCGCTCTGCCCAAAAGCGACTGGCTTTCGAGGTGACATCCTTAGTCCACTCAGAGCAGATTGCCGAGAGGGTGAGAGATGTATCGCAGGCCTTGTTTGGATCCGATCAGCTCGATCAGCTGGATGGCCTTACCTTGAGATCTGCGGCAGACAGCCTGCCCAACGCTTTGGGTTCAGAGGTTGAGAATGTTCCGCAAGCATTGGTCGCAACTGGGCTGACACCATCTTTGGGCGCTGCCAGAAGGGCCATTGCAGAGGGCGGGGTGTATCTAAATAATCAAAAAATTGACAGTGAAGAACTGGACAAAACAAAGCTCCTACCTGGAAATCTGATGATTATCAGAAGGGGAAAAAAGAATCTGGCGGCACTCATTTTTGATTAGTGGAAAGTTATTTGACACAGCCCTGAAATCCCACTAATGTTTAGCAGGTTGTCCAAAGTTTGACAGAGTCTGTGATAGACCGTCGACTCAAGTGCAACCAAATCTCAGAACCACTGAAATTGCCCCTTGCGGGGAGATTTTTGTGCCTCTAAGATTTGATTCCTGCCCGTGAAGGACAGCTGATTTCAACCCCGGATTGAGGGTTGTACGAAGTTGAGTTTCACTGGTAGGATAGGGAAGTTGCTCTGAGCAGGACCTGGAAGGGAAATCTCAGACGCATCCGATCTTTGAGAACTCAAC
>CAJXVY010000056.1 GCA_913062665.1 uncultured Micrococcales bacterium | reverse complement strand
TGTTAGCTCTGCCATGTTAGTTACATCCACTTTGATTTCCTTCCGTTTGTGGTTTGTTACTTATAAATCTCTTAGTGTTCCTCAGCCAATGACAACTGCAGGTAGACAGTGGTGAGGATTGTGAAAACGTAGGCCTGCAATACCGAGACCAGCAACTCGAAGAGGGTGAATGCAAAAGCAAACACCAGGGTTCCCGCACCAAACAGCATCGTTAGCCCGTCGGTGTAGAAGAAGAAGTAGTGAGTTGCACTAAAGCTCAGAACCAGCAAAAGGTGGCCCACCAGCATGTTCATCAGTAGACGAACAGTGAGTGTTACAGGTCGAAGAATGAAGGTGGACAAAAACTCAATTGGGGTCACCAGGATGTACATGGGAGCTGGAAGCCCCGGCGGAAACAGCGCGGTTTTGAAATAAGTCAGTCCGTGAGCCTTGACACCCGCGTAAATAAAAACAACAAAGGTTGCAACCGCCATCACCAACGGAAGCCCAATAACGCTTGTGGCGGCGATGTTCAGGCCTGGAATCAAGCCAGTTAGGTTCATTGCCAGCACAGTAAAGAAAATCGTGGTTAGCAGAGGCAAGAAGCGATCGCCATCTTTTTGCCCCAGAGTTTCATGGGCAATGTTCTTCCGAACAAAATTCAATCCAATCTCACCGACTAGCTGAAAGCGACCAGGAACATAGCTTTGAGTCTTCCTGGCAATCTCAAATCTGCGCGCCCATGCCCAGAACAGAACAATCAGCAGGACCATAATCAGCAAGCGAATTAGCATGATTCGGTTGATTGCGAAGGGGGTTCCCTCAAAAAGAATGATTTCTGGATAAAAATCCGCCAACGTCGGGGGGTTGAACGATCCGTCGTCCCCCGCTACCGCACTAAAAACAGATAACAGCTTTGTACTCCTGCTTCGGTCAGCAACGTACCAGGTTGCAATGGCCAGATTTTCCCTAAGTCTAACAGCAGATTCTCAGTTCTAATCCCAGATTTATTCAACTGCTGGAATTCTTGCACGCAAAGCTGCGTAACTGTCTACCGCTAACGTCCCAATTACAGTGACCACAACCGTAGTAAACAGTAAAGGTCCATCAATAAACTCTGCCCCTCTCAAGGCAACCAAGACGATTCCAAAGATGACTATTTTCAAAAGCCAACCACCCAAAACAATCGCGTAAAAACCAGCGATATCCAGTTTGCTGCCGACAAAAACGCTGAGAATCGTCAAAATTGAAAACACGAATGCTATCGCCGCCCCAATCAGGGCTGAAATCAAACCATTAGTTCCAGATAGAAAAAACCCCGCAGCACCGCCAAGAATCGCAATAGCTGCCACCAAAATCAGGCTGTATTTGGTAACCATCGCAAACAGTTGCTTCAGATTACTGGCTCTCATAGAACTCCTTTGTATCGTCTAAGAATAACTGGCCACAGAGTGAGAAACATAGCTGCGCTGAGGCCGACTCCGCCAAAAAGTAGCACTTGAGTAACCGGCCAGAAGAAAAACAGTAAGCCGGTTGCCGAGATCACCGCTGTCCAAAGATAGAAGATTAGAACCGCTGTTGAGTGCGAGTGCCCAAGATCCTGTAAACGGTGGTGCAGGTGTCCATCGTCTGCCTGGAAAGGTGACTTCCCGGCCCTGAGTCGTCTGAAAATACTGAGAAGCAGATCCAGCAATGGAAGAACTAATATCGCCACTGGCAAAATTAGCGGAAATAAGGCCGGAAGAAGATCATTGCGGGTAACGGTAACCGGGTCGATTTGCCCAGTCACCAATATCGCACTTGTGGCCATGAGTAAACCCAGCAGCATCGCACCGCTGTCACCCATAAAAATCCGCGCAGGTCTCCAGTTCAATGGGAGGAATCCAACGCAGGCTCCCAGCACAATTACCGATAGTAATCCAGCGGTGTTGAAGTAGTTCGTTGGTGAGGTCTGCTGTGCCAAAAGATAGACGTAGAGAAAAAAGGTCCCGGTTCCAATGCCGATGACTCCAGCAGCCAATCCATCTAGCCCGTCTATAAAGTTCACCGCATTCATAACAACCAGCAGCACCATCACGGTCATCACCAAGCTGAACCCATAGCTTCCAACAACCAATCCACCAATTGGCAAAGACACGATCTGCACTCCCTGCCAGGCGAGCAAGCCCGCTGCAAGAATCTGGCCAGCAAGCTTCAAAGTCCAATCCATATCAACCAGATCGTCTAGAAGGCCAACTACTGTGATGATCGCGGAGGCGCCAATGATTGCCCAAACTGTCGCCATATCCTCGAAGACAATTTCAAACCAGCCCAGTGTGCCGGCCAAACCAAAGCCCACCAAAAGTCCAATAAATATTGCGAGTCCACCAATTCTGGGGACAGGGGTTTTATGCTGATCCCTGCTTCTGATTGGCCTGTGGAGATTTAGTTTTTTGGCAACGAACAGAACTAGAAAAGTTGCCAAAAGTGTGCTGACTGCAACAGCACCCGCTATCAGGAGGTATGCCCGCAACTAACTCACCGATTCAAAATCGAAACCCTCGGCGTATTTCTCAATATCCGAAAGCTCCAAAGCTCCCTGTCGCAAGACCCTCATGGTTTTCGATTCCCAATTAGTCAAGTCCAGAATTGTCGAAGCCACCCCTACACTTGCCTCTCCTGCGTCCAGATAGACAGGCACATTTTCACCAAAATATTCATAAGCCTGCTGGGCGTTAGTTGCAGATGGCTTGCCGTGAAGGTTGGCACTTGACACAGCCATTGGCCCGGTTTCCTGCAAAAGAGCTCTGGCCTCTTTTGAATCTGGGATTCTAAGCCCCACAGTTCCCTTGGTTTCACCCAGGTCCCAGGTCAGTGAAGGTTGAGCGTGTAAAACCAGAGTCAGTGGTCCTGGCCAAAACTGCTCGACTAAAGCTCTGGCTACATCTGGAACATCAACTGCTAGCGCATCCAGAGCGGAGGCGTCGCCTATAAGCACCGGCGGCGGGGTTGACCTTCCTCGACCCTTTGCGTCTAACAGCGCCTGCACCGCTTTTGGGTTGAAGGCGTCGGCACCTATTCCATAAACGGTGTCAGTTGGAAGAACTATCAGCTCTCCCCTTCCAATTGCCAACTTGGCTTGGCGCATTCCGGTTAGCAACTCAGTACTGTCTGAGCAATCGTAAATCCTTTGCACTAAGCCACCGCCTGAATGAATCTATCTCTGCCGTTTAGGTCTTGGAATGAAGTTATATCTTTCCAGCCTTCTTTCAATAGTAATTGAACAATTTGTTCACGCTGGGATTCGTCGTGCTCGAAAATCAGTGCTCCGCCGGGATGCAGGAAATGCTTACTGAGGGCCAATTGTCTGATCAGGTCCAATCCATCAGCCCCCGAGTAAAGAGCTTGCTCCGGGTCGTGAAGATGCACCTCTGGATCCTTGGGAACGGCATGCGAAGGAATATAGGGGGGATTTGAAATTAGCAACCCATAAAGTCTGGTTGGGGCATAAAAGCCAAAGTCTCCCTCGATTAACCGAACCTTTTCACCATATCTGGAGATATTTCTGGCAGCCCACCTGCAAGACTCTGTTGAAACTTCGATAGCTGTGGCTTGAAAACCGCCCTCTTGACTCAGCGAGATTGATATCGCGCCGCTCCCCGCCCCTACCTCAAATGAGCTCTGCTCAGGAAGTTCTTGGGAAAGAGCGATTTCTACCAGGGTCTCTGTCTCAGGTCTGGGTATGAAAACACCTGGTCCAACCTCAAGTTCTAAATTTCGAAAATAACTTTTGCCCGTCAGATGCTGCAGGGGTGTTCTGCTGGAACGCCTAAGCACCAACTGGTCAATTTGGTTGAGATCTTTTTCGGCAACTTCGGCTGCTTGAATTTCAAGCATGGCGAGATCGGATTTAGAGATTGCTAACTGGTGGCAGATTAGCTCCCTTGAGTCATTTTCTGCAGAATCTATACCCGCCTGGGAGAGTACCTGAGCGCTTTTCGCAATCAATTGCGAAATGTTCAACCCTGTTCGCCCTCAGACAAGGCCTCCAGCCTTGAGCGTTCATCTGACTCAATCGCTGAGTCAACAACTGGTTGTAGGGCCCCATCCATAACCTGGTCAAGGTTGTAGGCCTTATAACCAGTTCTGTGATCGGCAATCCTGTTTTCTGGAAAGTTATAGGTTCTAATTCGCTCTGAGCGGTCAACCGTGCGAACCTGGGACTTCCTAGCAGCAGACTGCTCCGCCTCCAGCTCCTCTTGCTGGGCGGCAAGCAATCTGGCTCGAAGGACCCTCATTGCCGCCTCTCGGTTTTGCAACTGAGATTTCTCATTTTGCATGCTGACTACGATTCCTGTCGGAAGGTGTGTGATCCT
>CAJXVY010000055.1 GCA_913062665.1 uncultured Micrococcales bacterium | reverse complement strand
GGAATCATTAGCCCGGGTAAATCAAATGCCGGAATTACTCCCAGCAACATCACCGGTGCCGGTCCAATTGGATTGGTTAGTAAGAGCGGAACTCTCACATACCAGATGATGTTTGAGCTAAGGGATATCGGATTCTCAACAGGCATCGGTATCGGTGGAGATCCGGTTATTGGAACCACGCACATCGACGCATTGGAAGCTTTTGAGGCAGATGCGGAAACCAAGGCAATTGTTCTGATTGGTGAAATTGGTGGAGACAGCGAAGAAAAAGCCGCTGAATACATCTCTAAGCACGTCACGAAGCCAGTGGTTGCCTATGTGGCCGGCTTCACAGCACCTGAGGGTAAAACAATGGGGCACGCAGGTGCGATTGTTTCGGGTTCTGCAGGAACAGCACAGGCTAAAAAGGAAGCATTTGAGGCTGTTGGCGTGAAAGTTGGTAAGACCCCGAGTGAGACCGCGCAGCTGATGCGCGATATCATCGCGGGCCTCTAGCCAATTGAATAGAGCGCTGATCCCAGCCCTTGTGGCTGCATTGGAAGCGGCGCTGATTATTGCAATCGGGATTGGCATCACGCTTGCACCACTAACAGTTGTTTGGCTGGTGGAGCCTGACCCCAATTTTTCTTGGGTTAGCAATTTTTTGATTGCGGCAAACCTTTGGTTGGCAGCCCACGGGGTTGAGATTCTCATTCCGGCCGGTGAACTTTCAGGAATTGAATTCGACGCATTCAGCATTGCGGCCATGCCATTGGGGCTGACACTAATCACAGTCTTTTTGGGATACCGGCTGGGAAGTCGGCTGAGTTCATCAGGATCTTTGGTGCTTGGTTGGGCTGGTGGCATCGGAAGCTTTGCTTTTATCAGTCTGCTGGTTTCGCAAGCTGCGATCAGCGACTACGCCGAAGCAGTCCAGTGGCAGGCGGTTTTGTCTCCCACGTTGATTTTTGCCATCACGGTGATTCTTTCAAGCTTGATTGGCAAAAACTTCATGATTGCCTCTGCAAGTGAGCAATCCGAGGCCGCTGAGCGCCGAGCAATTAGAGCCGGTATGGGGAAGCTAAAGAAATCGCTTCACTGGTCGCTGAGAGTGGTTTTGGATCCCGCTATTAGAGCAGGAACAATCATTACCCTGCTAACACTGATTGCCGCGTCTGTGCTCACGGCTACTTTGCTGGCGGTGAATTGGGTGGAGATAATCAGGCTTTATGAGGCCCTGCAGATCACAATTCTGGGTGGGGTGGTAATCACTCTGGGTCAGCTGGCAATTCTTCCGAATTTGATTGTTTATGTCGCAAGTTGGCTTATTGGACCTGGATTTGCAATCGGCATTGGTTCAAATGTCAGCCCACTCGGAACAAACCTTGGACCCCTGCCCGCTATCCCAGTTTTCGGGGCAATACCAAGTGAAACGCTAGAGCGGTCGATATGGGTTGTCTTGCTATTGGGACTGTTTTCAATCATCGCGCTGGTTATTTCCAGAAAATCAACTGCGGATATTCGCTGGGAGTATGCAACTGGATTTGCAGCGAGTGCCTCTCTAGCTCTGGGGGTCGCCGTGGTTGCAAGTATTCAACTGATGCTGCTGGCTGTTTTTGCCAGCGGCGCTATGGGCCCTGGCAGATTGCAGTTTGTTGGGGTGGACCCAATTGCAGTTGGACTAGTTAGTTTCGTTGTGGTTTTCATAAGCAGTTTCTTAGCGGGGTTGGTAGTTGCCAGACCTGAAGATAAAAGGCAACGATAGGCTTAGCGAATGCTCTCGGTTGTAACACTCATTTCAGGCTCAGGTTCAAACCTGCAAGCACTTTTGAAAGCCTGTGACAACCCTCTTTATCCGGCAAAAATGCTGGCTGTTGGCAGCGATAATGCTGCAACTGGTCTTTTTCACGCTGAGGAATACGGAGTCCCAAGCTTTGTAGTCGAACCACATAGATTTTCAAGTAAAGAAGACTGGGCTGAGGTTCTGGCAAGCAATATAAATCACCTAAATCCCGACCTGATTGTTTTAGCAGGTTTTATGAGAATTCTCCCTGAGAATTTTGTCGATCAGTTCTATCCGAGAATCATCAATCTGCACCCTTCTCTGCTTCCGAAATTTCCTGGGGCCCAAGCGGTAAAAGATGCTCTCGCCGCTGGCGAGAAGACAACTGGCTGCACACTTCATGTGGTTGATGCTGGCGTTGACACAGGCCCAATAATTGACTCCAGACAGGTGCCGGTTGAAAGCGCTGATGATGAACATTCGCTTCACGAGAAGATAAAGACTGAAGAAAGGGCAATGCTGGTCGAGACTGTTCGATCGATTGCCGAAGGAAAAATTAGCTTGGAGGAAATAGGTGGCAACGGATAGTTCGCTAAATTATCGGGATCGAATTCAGATCAAGAGGGCTCTTATATCCGTAAGTGATAAGACGGGTTTGCTGGAGCTTGCCAAGGATCTCGTCAGTAGCGGTGTTGAAATAGTTTCCACGGGTTCGACTGCGAAGCAGATCGCCGATGCGGGTGTGCCAGTGACCCAAGTCAATGAAGTCACGGGTTTTCAAGAAACACTTGATGGCAGAGTGAAAACTCTGCATCCAAATGTGCATGCCGGCCTGCTTGCCGATCTCAGAAAGCCAGAGCATAAATCACAACTGGAGGAGCTTGGAATAAAACCCTTCGAGCTGGTGATTGTCAATCTCTATCCATTTGTTGAAACCATAAATTCTGGGGCGGATTTCGATCAGTGTATTGAGCAGATTGATATTGGTGGGCCAGCGATGGTTCGAGCAAGTGCAAAAAACTTTGCAAACGTAGCGGTTGTAACCGCCACGGATGATTACCAGTTGATTGTTGATGCAATCAATGACGGCGGAACAACTCTCGAGCAGCGCAAGAGTCTCTCTTTGAAGGCCTTCACAACAACTGCAAATTACGATGCTGCGGTCAGTGGATGGATGGCATCGAATAAATCCGATGCCGAATCAAAAACAGATCTGCCGACAGAATTGGAGATCAACAGTAAGCGCCACTCGATTCTTAGATACGGCGAGAACTCTCATCAGTCTGCAGCCATCTTCACATCAAATAACGTCTCGCCAGGTCTTGCTCAGGCAAGGCTTTTGCATGGCAAGGAGATGAGCTTCAATAACTATGTTGATGCCGATAGCGCCTTGCGAGTTGCTTTCGACTTTGTCAAACCTGCGGTTGCGATTATCAAGCACGCCAACCCCTGTGGGGTGGCTGAGGCAACTGATGTTGCAAGTGCCTATCAAAAAGCTTTTGAGTGTGACCCGGTCAGTGCCTTTGGCGGAGTGGTTGCGGTCAATAGCAAGCTAACGGCAGAAATGGCCGAGAAAATGAGTGAAGTATTTACCGAGGTGGTTGTAGCTCCGGCCTATGACACCGAGGCCTTGTCAATCTTGACTCAGAAAAAGAACTTACGAATTCTGCAGCTGGTTGGTGATTTCAGATATCCAGAGACAGAGCTGAAGCAGGTTTCCGGGGGCTTTTTGCTGCAGCAGTCCGATCGTTTTGAGGTCGTAAATGCCGGTGACTGGAAGCTTGTCAGCGGCAGCCGTCCCGATAATGATGTGCTGCAAGATCTCGAATTTGCATGGCGCGCGGTACGCGGAGTGAAATCAAACGCAATCCTGCTTGCCAAAAATGGTGCCAGCGTCGGCATTGGGATGGGCCAGGTAAACCGGGTGGATTCATGCAAGCTGGCGGTTGATCGAGCTTCCGACAGGGTGGCAAATAGCGTTGCTGCCTCAGATGCCTTTTTCCCTTTTGCAGATGGACTGCAGATTCTTATAGATGCAGGAGTAAAAGCAGTTGTTCAGCCTGGTGGTTCAGTCAGAGACGAAGAAGTCATTGAGTTGGCTAAAGCGAATTCAATACCGATGTTTTTCACAGGCGAGAGGCATTTTTTCCACTGAGAAGCTGTTAGCCTGTAACGCTGATCAGTTTTGAGGAGCTATGCAGGAAAAAGGTTTACTGGCCACTCTCGCCAGGTTAATCCCCTATGCAGGCAAAACCTTACCCAGACTTATGTTGGGTGTGCTCGTCGGAATTGCCGCCCATATGTTTGCCTTGGCCCTACCTCAAGTCTTGAGGGATTTGGTCAATGGCCTTGGGGAGAATCCAAGCGTTGATTTCCTGATTGGGTCGGTTGCCCTATTTCTGTTCTTAGGCGCCAGTGAGGCTGTTTTAGTTCTGCTGCGTCGCTGGCTTGTTCTGGAACCGGGAACCCAGGTTGAGGCAAGAATGCGAAACCATCTCTATGAAAAATTGGAGACGCTACCGGTTAGCTTTCACGATCAGTGGCCAAGTGGGCAACTGCTTTCAAGATCGGTCCA
>CAJXVY010000054.1 GCA_913062665.1 uncultured Micrococcales bacterium | reverse complement strand
ATCACCCTCATGGGTTGCATACTCTTTGACAATTTCAGCTTTTACGCTTTTTTCTAAAGCCATTCTGATCCTTTCTACATCACAGCGCGGCGTTTCTAACCTTTTGCTAAAAACCCTCTGGCTCCGCGGCCGATACACGGCAACCCTGCAATCTTAGCTATGTTTGAAACAAATAGCTAGGTCAGGACGTTGACCCCTCCAGTCCGTAGGGCCAATCGGGGATGTTTGGTTCGGCGAATAGATTCCCTTCAAAAAAAGTCTTCGTAGGTTTAGTCAGGAAAACAAGAAAAACAATCCCCAAGCCAAAGCTAGATACCGCTACGGGAAAAATAAGAAAGTAAATCGGAAGCAATAGCTCTAAACCAACTGTTCCGTAAGTAAAAAGAATCAACACTGTGCCGGTAACGGCAAGTACGGCATATCCTCCGGGGATTAGCAATAGATATAGCCACTTTGCGCTGTGCCCAGCATCATGAAACCTTCGAGCTGTTAGAGCAAGGGTGGGTAAAACAAAAATAAGCACCGATAAAAGTGTGAATGGGGCAAAAGGCAACGCTTGTTGACCTCTCAGCACAGAGTCAAAATTCGCATTTCCAGTTGGATACAAAAGACTGTCCAGTAATCCTGTTGTCAGCGAGGCGAGAAACAAAAACAACACAAACCACCAGTACTCGCTTCTTGTTGAAGTGCCCTTGAACTTCGCGTAACCGCGCAGGGCATTTCCCACTGATTCAACAAACCCGATTTGACTCACGGTTAAAGACTAAACCCACCCAATGGGTGGGTTTAGTGTAAATAGTTAGCTAGCGGGAAAATCCTCTGGAAGCTCATCCAGAGGGTCAATTCCGATCCTCTCCAGCCTATTGTTTAGCCTCTCCAACTGCATTCGTTCACGAAGTTGTTCGGAGCTACCTGAAAGCTCATCGGGTAACTGCTCCAATGGCTCAACACCAATTGACTGAAGCCACTCGTTCAATGCCTCAAGACGATCCTGCTCATTCAGTTGCGCAAGCTCTCCGGGTCCTTTGCCTTGATGGTCATGAGCTCTCATTCGAGAGTCGCGCCCATCGCGCATTCCCTGCCCTCTGGTTTCAAGGCGAAGCTGACTAGCTCCCATGAATGTTCTATCGTTTCCCTGATTTGCCATGATGACTCCTCTGTCGAAGCCGACTGGACTAGCGTTAGCCCCAATTACAACACCTGAGGTAAATGTTCCTCCAAGCACTAAGGCACCCCCCAAAACACCTGCGGTGACCTTCACCCAGGTTTGGCCAAAAAAGTTCTTCTTTTCCTTACTTATCTCTTCAGTCATCTGACTTCCTTTCTTCAATTTCAAGATTCGCGGAAGAAGATGCCCAATTGCTGAGAGAGGCTCGAGAGTAAGCTGATAACTAATTGGTAGTTAGCTGATAACAGAAATAGTCGTTTGGATGTCTCTTTGGACCTGTTCAACCAACTGTTCGAGGCTGTCAAACTTTTTCCAGCCGCGAACCTTTTGAACGTATTCGACCGTAGCAATCTGTCCATAGAGTTCAAGATCGTCTCTGCCAACGGCATGGGACTCAACCAGTCTTGGAATTTCACCCACGGTGTCATTTGTTCCGACCGAGTGAGCGGCTACGTATGACTTCCCACCTACATGCAAGTATCCTGCATAAACTCCGTCTGCTGGGAGCATTCCCTCGCTGCTTCTGGATAGGTTTGCTGTTGGGAATCCCAGAGTTCTTCCAAGTTGCCTGCCTTTTTCCACGATGCCCGTTGTTTGATGATTGCGACCCAGCATCTGCGCGGCAAGCTCCACCTCCCCAGCGAGTAAAGCCTCTCTGATGTTCGTGGTGGAAACCTTTTCCCCATCGAGATCTAAATGACTTATCGCCTCGACATCCAGACCCTTGGATTCAATCAGCGATGCATCCCCCTGGCCTCCTTGCCCGAATCTGAAATGCTCTCCGACAAAAACTTTTTCGGCGTGCAAGCCCTCAATTAGGTATCGCTGAATGAAATCATCTGCAGGAAGGGATGCAAGCTCTTGATCAAATTTGAGTTCCAACAACAGGTCTACTCCCAGATCCTCAAAAATTTTCTCCCTCTGAGAGTTTCCTAGAACTGGGACGGGTATTCGTTCCGGGTTCAAAATGTGATTTGGGTGCCTATCAAAAGTCACTACCGCAGCTGGCAGGGAGGAGCTGTGGGCAAAAGATACTAAGGACTTCAAAATGCGCTGGTGCCCAAGATGCAAAGCATCGTACTTGCCTATCGAAACTGCACTTGTTTCAACCTTGAGTGCTTGCAGGTCAGTGAATTTTTGCATCTCGCCTTGCTAACCAAATGATTCCGAGTATCGGCAAAATAGCCGGAATATAAGCATAGCCCGCACCAAATTCAGACCAAACGGATGGATGGGCAAAATACTGGGGCAACAGCAGGCTGAGAAGCCCTACTGTCAATACCCCGAGAAGTTCAAAAACTACGCTTCCCCAAGCGATTTTTCCCCATAGCCGACCCGATCTGCTCAATGCAATGGTTGCCAATATATAAACGACTGCCGCCAACGCCGAAAGAGAGTAGGCGATCGGGGCCTGACTAAACTCGAACAGCAGCTGATAGCTGGCCCTTGCAGTCGCACTAAGTGCGAACACTGCATAAACGGCAATTAGCAGTCTGCCGATTCCCATCGATTTCATACCGGACTAACTCCCGTCCACAATTGCTGCATTCGGATAATCATGACAGCGACAGTAAAAGCACTTAGCGCTAAAACAGTGTTCGACCATCTGTTCTTCCTGTCCAGTAGTCCCCAAATGATGGCCCCTACAGACACCATGAGAGCGACTACCAAGTACCCAAAAAACTCTAGAGTGCTGGTAGCGGCTCGCTGGCCAAAAATGGCAAGAGTTGTTGAGAGTAAGCCTTGCAACACCAGCCCAGCGACAACCGCCATCTGCGCAATCAGCGTGACTGAGTGTAAAACTTTGGAGAAGGCGGTCATAAGCAAAGAGATAACCCCGGCCGCCAGGTAGGTCCAAAGTTGAAACCAAAACCAAAACTCAATCATTAAAAACCGTCTTCGGACTTAATTTTTTTCCACCAGAAACAATCGCCACAAGCCTATCCCCGTTGATTGCGGCAAGGTGTTCAAACTCGCTCTCAACATCCAGCGCTCTCCCAAAGGTAAGCTCGGTTTGCTCCTGTTCGCTAACCGATATCACCGGCAACAAAGCTGCTGCCGCATCTGTCATCTTCATCGGAGTCGCATTTTCGATGTTTGTGGCGTTTTCAACGCTAAAGGGTCCGACCTTTGTTCTTCTTAATTTTGTAAGGTGCGCGCCAACTCCAAGCTTTTCACCCAGGTCTCTGGCTATAGCTCGAATAAAAGTTCCGCTTGAGCACTCGACCTCAATATCCAAATCGATGTACTCTCCGAATCTTGGCTGGCTTCCTTTGATTTTATAAATCTCGATTTCCACCGGTTTTAGTTCAAACTCTTTGCCCTCGCGGGCTAACTCGTAGGCCTTTTTTCCCCCAATTTTCTTTGCACTGACTTTGCTCGGGAGTTGTAATTGAACCCCCTCGAACTCTCCTACTGCTGAGAGTATTTGTTGCGAATCGAGTTTCTCCAATTTGTCTTTGGTTGCAACAGCGGTTGTTTCACCTTCAGCGTCATCTGTGAAAGTACTCACGCCCAATCTGACGGTTGCCAAATAAGACTTGTCGGCGCCAGTGAGGTAGGTCATTAGTTTTGTTCCAGCTCCCACTCCTACAACCAGCAAACCTGTAGCCATTGGATCCAAAGTTCCCGCATGTCCAACTTTTCTTGTTCCCAAAACCCCTCGAAGCTTGGCAACGACATCGTGTGAGGTGTACCCATGGGGTTTATCGATAAGCGCTAGCCCGGCGGAAGTCATCAGACTTCCTTGTGTTTATAGGGGTCCTCTTCTCCGGCAGGCTTTGCACTGCTTGCGTTCTGAGCAAGCTCAGTGTCTCGCTTTTTTGCCTCTGCCAGCAACTGATTCAACTGAGCCGCCGTTTCTGGGATCTCATCTGTCACAAACTCAACGGTGGGCGTGACCTTGATGCCCAATCGATTACCAATGTCTTTGCGGATTCGGCCCCGGTATTGCTCCAATATCTCCGCTGAGAGCTGCTTTTGTTCGGTATCGCCAAAAACCGTGTAAAAGATCTTTGAGGATGCGAGGTCAGGAGTAACTTGGCAATCCGTGATTGTCACGAATCCCAAATCGGGATCTTTCACGACTCGTTCCAAAGCCTCTACAGCTAAAACTCTGATTCGCTCTGAGAGCCTTCTGGCCCTGGCGTGATCAACCATTAGACCCTCGGTTTCTCCTGCA
>CAJXVY010000053.1 GCA_913062665.1 uncultured Micrococcales bacterium | reverse complement strand
GGGGATCTCAAAACAGCATCGGTTGCCAGCTGCACCCTGCCGCCTTTTATGTTTCCAAAATACAACTCGCTGATCCCACTCGGCTGCATAATCCCAGCCTCAATATCAAACCCATCCTCAGTGTTGCGATAACGCTCTAGGTCCTCGCGGGTTTTGATATCCCGCTCACCGGTGGCGGGCAATAATCCAGGTCCTGGATCCCCAGCCTGAGCATCTCTGGCAAGTCTCCAATAACCAATCTCGCTCGGGAGAACCAAATCTGAATCAGAGGATTGAACATTGGATTCATATTTCAGATAGTTATCACCGTTATGGGTGAAACTGATTGTTTGAGTGAACTCAGTTTTGATTTCATCATCACCAGCGGTGTAGCTGATAACACCGCTTCCTCGCCAGAGTCCAACTAGAAATGCAAAAGGTGTGAGCTCTAGCGGTAAATCGGTTGGTAGCTGAAAGACCAACTACTTCTGACCCTTGTAGAGCTTGTAGATAACCAATCCGCTGACCCCAGCGATTGCAAGAGACGCCAAAACCAGCAGTCCCAAAAAGAAAATTTCCAAAGCTAAAAGCATGTCTTTATCCTAGACCAGCAAAGTAAATACCGTTGCAGTCAGAATGATTGCAAGAGAACCGGTTGCAACATAAACCATTTGCCTAACGGTTTCGCTTGGACGTGAGACAACCAGATGCTGCAGTGAAACTAACGCTAGTGATCCGGCGGCCAGCATGCCAAACACCGCAAACCTGTCCTCGGCGGTAATGGTGAGGGTTGCAAAGCCGGCCAAAAAAGCTACCAATACCCAAATGCTGACAATTGGAGCCCAGTGCTTGATCACAAAACTCAATCTATCGAATATTCCCCGAAAAGGCCTCAGCCAGCTATTCTTGGGGGAAGAAGGCGGCAACCATGGCAAGAATCATCGTTCTAACCAATGACACTCTGCAGCCACCGCTGCCCGCTCTGGCACTAATGAACCACAGTGTTAGCTATCTTCCTGCAGAGGCTGCAGCACTTGTAAACGCTCCAAACCACGATCTGACTCTGCTGGATGGTAGGCAAGATTTGACGGATGTGAAGTCTCTAGCACAGCTGTTGCACAGCGCTGGAAGATCAAAGCCGTTGCTTCTGATCTGCGGTGAAGGAATGCTTACGACTCTAAACCCCGACTGGCATGTTGATGACTTCATCCTTACTCAGGCGGGACCAGCTGAAATTGATGCCCGCATCAGGCTTGCCCTTGAACGAGTCAGCGCGAGTGCGGAGCTGCCAACTGGACTAAACATTGATGCCGCAAGCTATAGCGCCAAGATAAACGGCAAGAACCTCGACCTAACTTTCAAAGAATTCGAACTTTTGCGTTACCTCGCAGATCATTCCGGTCAGGTTCTAACCCGCGAGCAGCTTCTCAGCGAGGTGTGGGGGTATGACTACTTTGGTGGAACCAGAACCGTTGATGTCCATATCCGAAGGCTTAGAGCAAAACTTGGTGAAATGGAATCACTGATTACAACTGTTCGTAACGTCGGCTACATGCTCACCAAAGAGTCCAGAGCTAAAAGTGAAGCTAGGTCAAACACTGAGTTAAGTTAGTAAACGTCCTCTCCCTAGTGGCTTCTGTTATGCCATGCTTAAGCCTGTGAACTCTGAGAGCACCCTCCCCGACAACCGCTTCAGCGAGCGTGAACTTAGCTGGCTTGATTTCAATCAGCGGGTGTTGGAACTTGCCGAGGATGAGACCATTCCGCTTTTAGAAAGAGTCCACTATCTTTCGATTTTCGCGTCAAATCTGGATGAGTTTTTCATGGTCCGGGTTGCAAGCCTCAAGCGTCGCATTGCAACTGGAATTGCCGTTCCCAGCGCCAGCGGCCAAGACCCGCAAGAGGTGATTGAAGAAATCGCCTCGCGAAACCGTGAACTCCAAACCCGCCATGCTGAAGTCTTCAGAAATGTCATCAACCCGCAGTTAGACAAGGTTGGAATTGACATTCTCCACTGGTCAGAGCTCACTGCTGAGGAAAAACAAGAGCTGGATAGTTTCTATGAGCAACAGATTTTCCCGGTGCTAACACCGCTTGCCGTTGACCCAGCCCACCCGTTCCCATATATCTCTGGACTTAGCCTGAACCTTGCGGTTGTTCTTCGAAACCCAAAGAACAACTCTGAGCATTTTGCGAGGGTGAAGGTTCCGCCACTTCTTCCAAGGTTTGTGCGTATTCCAGACGCTGAGAAAAACAGGTTTGTGCCAATTGAAGACATCATCGGTGAAAACCTGGATGAACTCTTTCCTGGGATGGAAATTGTTCAGCATCACGCATTCAGGGTGACAAGAAACGAAGACTTAGAAGTTGATGAGGAAGAAACGGACAATCTTCTGAATCAATTGGAAAAAGAGTTGCTGCGCCGAAGGTTCGGCCCCCCTGTTCGATTAGAAGTTGCTGAGGATATTGACCCGCAAGTTTTGAGCATTTTGCAAAGAGAGCTAAACATCGACTCGGTTGATGTTTATCACCTGCCAGAGCCATTGGATCTATCTGAGCTAACAGAGATAGCCTTCATGCGGATGCCAGAGCTTCACTTCGATTCGCATCCGATTACCACCAATCGCTATCTGCAATCCGCTGAAGATGAGCCTGCAGATATTTTTGGGTCGCTAAGAGACCGAGATGTTTTGGTTCACCACCCTTACGAGTCATTCGCAACTAGTGTGCAGGCTTTTTTGGAGCAGGCTGCGAATGACCCTCAGGTATTAGCTATCAAGCAAACGCTTTATAGAACCAGCGGAGATTCACCAATCATTGACGCGTTGATCCAAGCTGCAGAGAGCGGCAAGCAGGTGCTGGCAGTGGTTGAGATCAAGGCAAGGTTCGATGAGCAAAACAACATCACCTGGGCCAAAAAGCTTGAGAGTGCTGGTGTGCACGTGGTCTATGGACTGGTTGGTCTAAAAACCCACTGCAAGCTGTCTTTGGTAATAAGACAAGAAACCGGAGGTCTCAGGCGCTACTGCCACATCGGCACCGGAAACTACAACCCAAAGACCGCCAGGTTCTATGAGGATCTTGGGCTTCTGACAGCCGATGACACAGTCGGCGAAGACCTAACAAAACTATTCAACAAACTAAGTGGCTTCTCAGCCACCAGCGAATATGAGTCAATCCTGACATCTCCAGTTGGCATTCGTGAGGGGCTGACCGAGCGGATCCAAAGAGAGGCGGAGATTGCCAAATCAGGCAAACAAGCACGGATTCGGCTGAAGATGAACTCTTTAGTTGATGAGCAAATAATTGATGAGCTTTATCTTGCAAGCCAAGCTGGGGTCAATATCGAGATTCTCGTAAGAGGAATGTGTGCACTGATTCCTGGAGTGGAAGGCCTCAGTGAAAACATCAGAGTAAGAAGCATCCTAGGCAGATATCTTGAGCACTCAAGGATTTTCGCTTTTGATAATGATGGTGACCCAGAGGTATTCATCGGCTCAGCAGACATGATGCACAGAAACTTAGACCGACGAGTCGAGGCAATCGTCAGACTTGGTCAAGCCGATCACATCAATGAGCTCCATGAAGTAATGGATTTGGCCATGAGTGATGAGATTGCAGCGTGGGATCTGAATTCGGACAGCCAGTGGATTCGATCAACAAATGGTCCGGATGGGCAGTTAGCCGATTATCAAGATAGGTTGATGCAGAGAACACTGGAGAAAAAGAAACTGCGCTAATGAAGGTATATGCAGCTGGAGTCGTCTGTTGGCGAGTTGAGAGCAAACAGTTCAAGGTGCTGATTGTTCACAGAGGCCAATATGACGACTGGGGCTGGCCAAAGGGAAAGCAGGATCCCGGCGAGACTTTGCCGGCAACAGCGGTGAGAGAAACAAAAGAGGAAGCCGGCATCAAGGTCAGGCTAGGTAGGAAACTTACCGAGATTCGTTACGACCTACCTAAAGGCATCTCCAAAGAGGTTCATTACTGGGCATCAAAAGTGACCGATAAAGAACTTGCCAAAGCAAAGTTCAAACCAAATAAAGAAATTGACGAAATCCGCTGGGTGGATTTCGAAGAAGCTGAGCAGCTTCTGACCTACGAGAGAGACATCGAACTTCTTCATCACGCTCATCAGCTTTACCAAAAAAGCGAGCTAGAGACCCGCGCAATCATTGTCCTCCGCCACGCAGAAGCCCTCCCGAGATCAGAGTGGAGCAAAACCGACGGACAGCGTCCTTTGACAGAAACCGGCAAACTCCAGGCGAAATCCCTCACGAAACTTTTGTCGGCATTCAATATTCGGAGAGTTGTCACATCTCCGTGGAAACGATGCCTGGACACCGTGAAGCCTTTTGGAAAAAAACAGAAACTAACAATCATTGAAAGATCGCAGCTGAGTGAGCTTGGTAATCAAAAAAATCCAGCCAAGACAACCAGGGT
>CAJXVY010000052.1 GCA_913062665.1 uncultured Micrococcales bacterium | reverse complement strand
GAGTCAGTGGTTGAGGCCACTCCTCCGACAACTGTTGACCCAAATGAGCGTGAGCAGCGTCAGGGACGCAGAGAGCGCGGCCCAAAGAATGAGCAGCGTCGTGAGCGCGAGGACAAGTCCAGCCCATTTTTGGAGCGTGTTGTAACCATTAACCGCGTTGCCAAGGTGGTTAAGGGTGGACGTCGTTTTGCCTTCACAGCTTTGGTAGTTGTTGGCGATGGAGAGGGAACCGTTGGTGTTGGCTATGGAAAAGCCAAAGAGGTTCCAGCAGCCATTGCCAAGGGTGTTGAGGATGCTAAGAAGAACTTCTTCCGCATTCCTCGCATCGGATCAACCATCCCCCACCCAGTCCAGGGTGAGGCTGCCGCTGGAGTTGTTCTGCTTCGACCAGCCGCTGAGGGAACCGGTGTTATTGCCGGTGGTCCAGTTCGTGCGGTTTTGGAGTGTGCGGGTGTTCACGACGTGTTGTCAAAGAGCCTGGGTTCTTCGAACACATTGAACATCGTTCACGCAACCATCGAGGCATTACGCCAGCTTGAGGGACCTGAGTCTGTGGCTAAGCGTCGCGACAAGGAATTGGCAGAGGTTGCTCCGGCAAGAATGCTCAATACTGAAGACAAGGCAGGTGCGTAAATTATGGCCGCCCGACTAAAAGTCACCCAGATCAAAAGTGAAATTGGTGGCAAGCAGAACCAGCGCGACTCGCTTAGGACCCTTGGTCTCAAGCGCATTGGGGACATCGTTGTGAAAGACGATTCGCCAAGTGTTCGTGGATTGGTAAACACTGTTAGCCACCTGGTAAAAGTTGAGGAGATTAACAACTAATGGCTGAAGAGAAGAAGCCAGCAAAGGACGAGGCTGCCAAGAAGGCACCGGCTAAGAAGCCAGCTGCCAAGCCAGCTGCGAAATCAACCGCTGCAAAGTCGACCGCCAAGCCAGCTGCAAAGACCACCGCTGCTAAAAAACCAGCAGCGAAGTCAACTGCGGCAAAGCCTGCGGCCAAGAGCACTGCCAAGCCAGCTGCAAAGACCACCGCGTCGAAGCCTGCAGCTAAGACCGCAGCTGCAAAGCCTGCGGCAAAGAGCACCGCATCTAAGCCTGCCGCTAAGACAACAGCTTCCAAGACCGCAGCTGCAAAGACCACTGCTGCTAAAAAACCAGCAGCTACCAAAGAAGCGGCAAAGCCAGCTGCTAAGTCGACCGCTAAGCCATCTACAAAGACTGCTGCAGCCAAGCCGGCAGCTAAAGCTGATTCGAGCGATTCGAAGCAGGAGAAGGTTTCAGTTTTGAAGCTTCACCACCTACGCCCAGCACCTGGAGCAAAGACCGCGAAGACCCGTGTTGGTCGCGGTGAGGGCTCCAAGGGAAAGACCGCAGGTCGTGGAACCAAGGGAACAAAGGCTCGTTACCAGATGCGCCTTGGCTTCGAAGGTGGTGGCGTAAACCTAGTTATGCGCACGCCGAAGCTTCGTGGATTCAAAAACCCGTTCAAGGTTGAATACCAAGTTGTAAACGTTTCAAAACTTGCAGACCTTTTCCCTGAGGGTGGCAAGGTGACTGTTGATGACTTGGTTGCAAAGGGCGCAGTTCGCAAGGGCGAGCCTGTGAAGGTTCTCGGCAATGGTGACATCTCGGTTAAGCTAGATGTCACCGTCGAAAAGGTTTCACGTTCAGCCAAAGATAAAATCGAGGCTGCCGGAGGATCCGTAAACGGCTAAGCCGCGTAGGAGGCAATTTTGTTTAGTGCAATCTCAAGGGCATTCAGAACCCCTGATCTGAGAAGGAAGCTTGCATTCACGCTTGCCATGCTCGCGATCTTCCGTTTGGGTTCATTCATTCCCGCGCCGTTTGTGGATTACGGCAATGTGCAGGCATCGCTTGCGCAGAACACCACAACGGGTGGGTTGTATGAGCTGGTGAACCTATTCAGTGGTGGAGCTTTGCTTCAGCTGAGTATTTTTGCACTCGGCATCATGCCCTACATCACAGCCTCCATTATCACCCAGCTGCTGCGAGTGGTGATTCCAAGGTTTGAGGCTTTGCACAAAGAAGGTCCCCAGGGACAGGCGAAACTTACCCAGTACACCCGCTATCTGACCATAGCCCTTGCGATGTTGCAGGCAACCACTTTGGTAACCGTTGCAAGGCAGGGTGCGCTATTCGGCTCAAACACCGGTTTGCCGCTACTGACTGACGATGGACCACTGGCAATCACTCTTATTGTCATGACCATGACTGCCGGAACCGGATTGATTATGTGGCTGGGAGAGCTGATAACCGAACGTGGTGTTGGTAATGGAATGTCGCTTTTGATCTTTACTTCGATTGCAGCTACCTTCCCCTCTGCATTGCTACAAATTATCCAAACCAGACCAATTGAGATTTTCTTGATTGTGATGCTTGTTGGATTCGTTGTTGTGTTGCTGGTTGTTTTGGTCGAGGAATCCCAGCGAAGAATTCCAGTCCAATATGCAAAGCGCATGATTGGAAGAAGAAGCTACGGCGGGCAGTCAACATTTATCCCGATTAAGGTAAACACCGCCGGTGTTATCCCAGTTATCTTCGCATCGTCCATGCTTTACCTCCCTGCTTTGTTGGCTCAGTTCAACCAGCCAGATCCAGTTACCGGCGAGCTTCCAGGTTGGGTTAGTTGGGTGAGTCAGTATTTGACAACTGGAGACAATATTTTCTATGCCGCTGTCTACTTCCTGCTTATTGTTGGATTCACCTACTTCTACGTGAGCATCACCTTCAACCCAGAAGAAATTTCTGACAACATGAAGCGCTACGGTGGCTTCATTCCAGGTATTCGTGCGGGAAGACCAACAACTGAGTTCTTGGATTACGTTCTATCCAGAATCACTGCAGCAGGTGCGATCTATCTTGGTCTGATAGCACTGATTCCTCTGGTCGCTTTCGCGGCAATTGGAACCAACCAGAACTTCCCATTTGGAGGAACTTCTATCCTGATTATCGTGGGTGTTGGTTTGGCCACAGTGAAGCAGATTAGTGCCCAAATGGAACAGCGTAATTACGAGGGCCTATTGCGATGAGGTTGCTCATCATCGGTCCTCCCGGGGCCGGCAAGGGAACCCAGTCGGTGCTGATTGCCGAGAAGTTGGGAATTCCTGCAATATCAACCGGTGATATCTTTCGCTACAACGTCAAAAACGAGACTGAGCTTGGAAAGAAAGCTAAGTCTTTTATGGATGCTGGTGAGTATGTTCCGGACAGCTTGACCAATGACCTAGTTCGCGATCGATTGAGTCACGAAGATGCAGCAAATGGCTTTTTGCTGGATGGCTACCCTCGAACAAAAGCTCAGGTGGAGACCCTTGATGAGATTTTGGCGGAGCAAAACCTAAGTCTCGACGGTGTGATTTTGCTAGAGGCTGACCAGGACGAGTTAGTTTCGAGGCTTGCTAAGCGAGCTCAAGAGCAGGGCCGAATCGATGACAGCGAAGATGTCATTCGCCACAGGTTGGATCTTTACCTGGAGGAGACTGCCCCATTGGTAAGCATTTATTCAGATCGCGAAATTCTTGCAAAGGTAGACGGGCTTGGCGAAATCCAGACTGTCACTGAAAGAATTGACGAAGCAATCTTCAGCTTCAGTTCCTGATGCGCTCTAGTTTCACAAAAAAATCCGATGCCGATATAGCGGCGATGATTCCTGCCGGAGAACTCACTGCAAAAGCTCTATCCAAGGTTCGTGAGGCGATAAGACCTGGCGTTACAACCTTGGAGTTGGATGCAATCGCTGAGGACACAATTCGCTCGGGTGGTGGAGTTCCTAATTTCCAACTGGTGCCAGGTTATAAACACACAATCTGCGCATCGATAAATGATGAAATCGTCCACGGAATCCCGAGTCAAAAGGTTCTCCAGCCCGGAGATATAGTCAGTATTGACTGCGGGGCAATGGTTGATGGTTGGAATGGTGACCGGGCGATAACCGTGATTGTCCCGGGTGGGGAAGAAACTCAGTCAAGACAGCGGCTGAGTGATGTCACCTACGGGTCACTTTGGGAGGGAATCGCAGCGCTTTATTTTGGAAAGAGACTAAATCACGTTGGTGTCGCAATTGAGGATTTTGTTCAAAAAAATAGCGAGTTTGGAATCTTGGAGCAGTATGTGGGACATGGCATAGGAAGATCTATGCACGAGGATCCTCCTGTTTATAACTTCGGAGTCAGGGAACGATTGCCAAAGATCGTGCCGGGGTTGGTAGTTGCCATCGAGCCGATGCTCACTTCAGGTTCGAACGAAACTTTTGTCGATCAAGATGACTGGACGGTGAGAACCTCCGACGGCGGTGATGGGGCACACTGGGAGCACTCTATTGCCGTCCACAGCAAAGGACTGTGGGTGCTAACCGCTGAGGATGGTGGAGAGAGCGAATTGGCCAAGTTTGGCATCAAAGCTATTCCACCAAAAAGCTAGACATTCGAGGCAATTATTCGCTAAGCTTTTAGCTTGGCTTGAAGCGCATGCCTTCCTTCACAATTTTTGATAGTCGGAGTGTGTTTTTTG
>CAJXVY010000051.1 GCA_913062665.1 uncultured Micrococcales bacterium | reverse complement strand
ACCTCAACCTGGTCTAGCCCGTAGGCCTCTCGGGTTGCTTCAATATTGCGCTCCAAATACGGCGTCTCCAAAGTTCTCTCGTTCGGGACAACCTGAAAAGTCTGAATCGCCCATGGGTATAGTCCGCCCAGCACAACCGAGCTAATAATCATCAAACCAGTGGCGATGATTGAGTATCTCCATGATCCAATGACCGCGGTGACTATGAACAGAGCTGCAACCAGGACAGAGATAAGAGCGAGAATCTGCAAGCCTGGAATCGTCGCATTTACATCGCTATAGCGTGCACCGGTGAATAGTTCATTTGAGGTGAATACTGTCTCGTACTGGTTTAGCCATAGGGAGGCGCCTTGAATCAAGAAATAAACCGCAGCAGTAAGCGATAACTGGATCCTTGCGGGCTTGGCAACCCTAACCGCACGACCCTCGAGCCTAATGCCTCCATAGATCAGATGAACACCGGCAGCAATTACGCCCCCGAGCAGGATGGCCGCTGATACAAAGCTAACCAGCGCTGTCAAAAACGGTAGCTGAAAGAGATAGAAGCTAACGTCCAGTCCGAATTGCTGGTCTTCACGGCCAGCTGGAGTTGAATTCAAAAACTGCAATGCGGTCGTCCACTGCGCTGTTGCCGCAACTCCGGCAAATACTCCCAATACCGCAGGTACACCGAACATGATTAGACGGCGCAGGTTGTCAATTACCTGCTGATAATTCTCGAAGGGTGATTCCCCGGGCATTCTCAAGTAGACCGGCCTGAACCTATAAGCGATATTGAAAGATAAAAGCGTAACTGCGAACATCAGTGCAAAGCCAACAATGAACAATGCCACCTGGGCAATAATCTGAGTCAAAAAGACAGATTGAAAGCCGAGGTGGTTAAACCAAAGAAAATCTGTGTAGATACCCGCTGCCGAAATCAAAATGGTCGCTATAACGACCAAGATTCCAACTGCAATAGTGGCCGGTGATACTCTCCTGCGCTGAGCAGGACTGGACGGTTGGCTCAAGTGTCAACTCCTAGTTTTCACAACTGGGAAACGCGTTGCTTCCCTCTTTGTATATTTCAATAGCCGCGAGGGCCTCTGTAAAGTCTGCCACGGGAACAACCAGCAAATCTTCAGGTTGGCTGGAAATTATCTCTGGACAATTCTCTCTTGGAGCCAAAAACAGGTCAACCCCATCCCTGCTTGCGGCCATCATTTTCAGGTCAATTCCCCCGATTGCCCCTACGTTTCCAGCACTTGAGATGGTTCCGGTCCCGGCGATGTGATTATCGTTCAAAAGCGATCCCTCGGTGAGTTTGTCAAATACGCCTAGAGCAAAAATCATGCCTCCGCTTGGTCCACCCACGTTCCCAAGCTCTAGCTCAATCTCCAAAGGGAAGTCATAGGTATAACCCACCATCACACCAATCAGGTATCTACCCTCAACTAGTCTCGGCGTTATCGAGCGAGTCAAGACTTCGCCGTCTCTCTGAACCTCTACCTCTACCGGCTCGCCGTTTGATCTCTGAATGAGTTCTTGCAGCTGTTCGATCGTGGAAACTGTTTGACCCTCCACCGTTTTTACGAAATCTCCCGCAACCAGAACGCCGCTTGAGGCTCCGCCCTCGGTCACCATTGATATATAAATCTCATAGGACAGTTCGTATCCAAGCTCACCCAGAGCAACCGCAACCGCCTCCTGTTGGCTTGACTCCATCATTGCAACGCTCTCGGCCCTGACCTCTTCGGTTGTCATATTCGGCGGAAAGACCTCGTCGACCGGAAGGATTTGCTGTTCCGGATCTAGCCAAGCAAGGAAAATTTCCAGCCACCCGGGTGTGCTGTCCTGATTGCCAAGAACACTGACCGTGAGCACGTCCAAGCGCGTATCAGATTCGAAGCTTTCTGCCCCGAAAACCGATATCACTTCAACTCCACTTACTTCACCGTTGACATCAAAGCTGGTCCCAGGTCTCTCAATCACGAATCCACTTGGGAGCAACACCCCAACTCCCGCAGCGATTATGAAGACGGCTAGAAAAATCCAACCGGCTGGATTTTTCCTTCTTGGGGCAGTTTCAAAAAAAGTCATCCCCTAAATCGTAAGCCTGTTCACTGACATACTCAGTCTCGGAGCTACACGCCCATGGCGAACATGGCCACCGCTGGGTTCAAATTCTCAGCTTTGGCAATTAGCCTCTTAGAGAGGAGGTCCGATGTCAGAAGAGAACAAGGACAGAGATGAATTTCAAGAGTTTCTGAGGAAGTTCTTCTCCTCGTCTGAGAGTTTCAACCCCGAGGATTTGGCGAACCAAGCGGGGCTTCCAATAGATCCCGCAAACCTGGGGATGATGATGGAGCAATTGCAGCGGGCAATCAGCGGCCAAGGCGAGGGCATCAACTGGAAACTGGTCGAGACTCAGGCGAAAAAGGAAATCAGTTCGCAGAAGGTCGAGCTATCAGATGAGCTGGAGCAATCTTTCAGGCAGGCATTTAACACCGCATCACTATGGCTTGACGAGGTAACTTCTCTTGGTCAATACGAATACAATCCGCAAATGCTCACCCGTCAGGGATGGGTAATTGAGTCTCTGGGTTTGTTCCAAGAAATTGCCGAACCGGTTGCTACCAAGCTTGCCGAGGCACTTGCCGAAAACCTCAAGGAAAATCTTCCAGAGGAGCTTTCTCAGCTGGCTGGACCAGCATCCAATATTCTCAAGAGCGCCGGCGGATCATTATTTGCCATGCAGTTTGGGCAATCTCTGGGAAAGCTGGCCAACGAATCACTAAGTGGGGGTGAAATTGGAATCCCAATTTCTGAAAGGCCAAGCCTTTGTGTGAAAAACGTTGAAGAGTTTGCCATTGGATTGGGACTTGACGCCCAAGAAGTGTTGATTTTCCTGGCGGTAAGAGAACTGGCTTTGCAAAGGTTGTTCACCCAGAGCTCCTGGCTCAAAGACCGAGTAGTAAACCAGATTTTGGAATACAGCCAGGAGATAAGCATCGATACAGAAAAAATTAACCGTCTGGCTGAGGACATTGACATATCCAACCCCACCGAGATTCAAAACGCCATAAGCAGCGGTGCGTTTATCAACGAGCCAACAGATTCACAAGTACTGGCCTTGGATCGAATCCGCATAAACTTGGCCCTCATAGAGGGATGGGTTGACACCGTGACCGAACTTGCAACGCAGAGGTTGCCATCCCGAGTCGCACTGGCAGAATCGATCAGAAGAAGAAGAGTTAGCGACAATCCAAGCCAAAAGCTTTTTGGAACTCTGATCGGTCTTCAACTCCAACCGAAGATGCTTCGAGAGTCAGCGGAAATGTTCAGCCAACTTCAACATAAGCTATCTCCCGCTCAGCGAGATGAAATCTGGCTCCACCCGGACCAATTGCCCTCAGAGGAGGAGATTGCCAACCCCGACTTACTAATCAAGAGGCTGTCTGGCGATAAAGATGACTTTGATAGGGAGCTGCGAGGCCTGCTCGGGGAATAGCTGTGGAAAAGTCCGGGGTTTTATTTACTAAAGCTGTGAAGCTTCCTTGGTGGCAATAAGAATTCGCGAATCATCCATAAAGGCATGGTCAAGCCAAAGCCAGCGGCAGTTCGGTATCGATTCCCCCCTAAGGCTCGAGATTACCTCAGCTGCGGAGGAAACTTTTTTAGCAATGTTGGAGATTGGGATTGCTGACGGTCAGCTGGAAACAGCCGCCAAGCTTGCTGGCCTAAGAATTGATGTGGCTCGAGCCCTTCTAGCTAAATTGGCCCCAATTACTGAGGACTTCAAACCACCAATTGCTACTGCTGAGGCTAGAAAGTTGCCCTCGAATCAAAGGCAACACTTTAATCGGAGACAGTCTTCAACCGTCTATGTTCCAAAGCTTGATCGATTTGGAAAACTGTTGGTTCACTCATTGGCCCACTCCGGTGTAGGCCAGATCATTACAAACGACAGCTCATTAGTTAGCCAGCTTGATTGCGGCAGACTGGGGTATTCGACAGGTGAGATAGGAGAGACCAAAATCTCTATTTTGCGAGCTGAGATTGCCAACGCGCCGAGCTATCTGAAGCTGGACAATCGAATGAAATGGTTGGACTACTCCTCGGTTGACGTTGCGGTGGTTGAGACCAGCGGCGCCTTTCAGCCATCTGATTATCAGCGCTGGCTATCACTAGGGCGCAACCACCTCGGAGTTTGCTTCTCGGACAGTCACGTGCTGGTAACCGCCATCGTTCAGGAGAACTTGCCTTGTCTGGGCTGCAGGGAACTGAATAAGTGGGAATTTGATGAATCCAGAAAGATGCTGGGAGCTCAGATAGCTGGAATTACCGGGTTGAAAGACAGCTCTTCAATACTCTTCGCAACCGCAGTTTCAGGGCAAAAGATTGTTAATTGGATTGACTCTCAGGGCTTGGATCAGGATGTTGAATTCTGGTCTGATGGCAACCTTCAATCCAGAACGGAGAAAATTAATCCTCAGTGTTTTTGTCAACAAGGTCCCTCAGAAATCTAGAAAGTTCCCCTGATTCACTCGCGTGG
>CAJXVY010000050.1 GCA_913062665.1 uncultured Micrococcales bacterium | reverse complement strand
GGCTGTGGTTGCGGGAAACATGGTGCCTTTGAGCGCCAATTGGTTTGAGTTGATAGCGAGCGGTTGGAAAACCGTGGGAGGCTTCCCAGTTGACTCAGTTGTTTTTTCCTTGGCATTGATATCCGCAATCAGCTTTTGGGCACCATCCTCTGCAGTGGCCTGGTTTGTATTCATCGCTCCGGCTTTGGCTTTTGCGGGTGTTTGGTTGGCGCTTGCCAGGCTTACAGAGAAAAGACTTCTGGTAACGGTGTTGAGTCTGGGCTATGCCGCAAGCCCGCTATACGCTCTGCAACTTGAAGAGCCTGATATTTCCTCAACCATAAGTTATGCGCTAATGGGTTGGCTGATTCATGGTCTGATAATGATCATTCAGTCAACCGTCAGCTCCAGAGCCTGGAGGTGGACGGCGTGGTCGGCGCTCTTACTGGCTCTTGTCTCTGCATCAGTCCCGTATCTCTTGCTGGTGTATTTGGTTATAACCGCATTGTTGGCTATTGCAAACCTTCGAAGACTCGGGTTTTTGGTTTTTGTCCCTTCACTTTCGCTAGTTCTGCTTTTGCCCCAACTAGCTTCCTGGGCGGCAAACCCACTGGCGATTTTTGCACCAATGGGTGTTGTGACAAGTTATTCGAATGATTGGGAACTAGATCTGCTGTTTGTGACTTCGCTTTCGGTTGTTTTTGTTTTGGGCGTAGTTGCGTTTCTGTTCAACGCAAATGCGAGATCACTGATGCTGATTTCAGCCAGCGCTGCATCAGTTTTCGCTTTTGCCGCCATCGAGCACATCCAGTTTGAAGCAGAGCCAGGATTTATCGCTGCATCTAGTGCCAATGGTGTACCAATTTTGCAGCTTGGGCTGATTGCAATTTTGGTCATTGCCAGCACAGTCAATCAAAAATCAATTCATGCAATCTCTTCTGCAGTGGTTCTCCTTTTCGCTGGTGTCGGCGCTTATTCGCAATTGACTATGATTCAGAGCTTTGCCTGGGGCGAATACCGGCAGGTTCCTGCAATAGTCGAGGTTGAATCCCAAAGGTTTGACCTAAATACTCTGATGATTTCTGAATCTGCGGAAGAAGTTTGGCTTCGCCCCGGAAATGGAGAGAACCTTGGAGAAACATCAATGCTTGCCAAGCTCTTTGCCGCTGAAAAGGAATCCTCGGAGACAGTTGCTGAGCTAAGTGCGTCTTTGATTGCGAGTAATTCAGAGGGTATCCAGCCACTGATGGACGAGCTTGACATTGCTTTTGTTCAACTCCAAGGAGAAAACCCTCAGGTTGCCTCACAACTTTCACGACTTCCCGAACTTACCTTCGCTGGCCAGACTCAGGAGGGAACACTTTGGAGGGCGGATGGCACAGAGCTTGATAACAAGCGTCTGCAGGTTTCACTATCTCAATTTATCCCCTGGGCAGCACTTATAATCACCATCTTGATTGCGCTGCCAACACCTGCTTCAATTCGCGGGCGAGCAAGAATTAGGGGCATTCGATGATTTGGGCGGTTAGGACTATCGGGACGTTAGTGGCTACTGCTTTTGTAGTTGCCAGCCTCGTTGTTCCATTCTCATCTCCGACAATCTCAGCCGAGCCCTCGGTCCAAAGAAGCATAAGTGTCGACCCCAGGCCGTTGGAAGTTGTTTGCCCAGGGTCTTTGTACCAACTCGGAGGCGAAGACGGAACCGAGGTTGACAGCATTGAGGCGCTAGGCGATGCCGATTTTTATCTAATCGAAGATGGTGTGGCCACACCCTTCCGAGCAAGCCAACCGGCTATTTTCTCAAGCTCCAGTGATGGTCAGAGCGCAAGAGATCTAAGTGGATATCAATGGCAGACGATAGACCAATCACGAATCTCTGGTTCAATAAGCCTCACCTGCAAAAAACCCGCCACCGAGGCTGTCCTCTTGGGTGGAAAAACCAGCTTGGGCTTTGAGAGTCTGCTGATCGTTCACAACCCCGATGTTTTATCTACGATTTTGGACCTGCGGTTTTTTGACTCTAAGGATCAAGTGGATGAATCTATCTCTCTAGCACCTGATGAAACAAAGGTGATAAACCTCGCTAGGTATGTAAACACAAACCAAGCGGTGGGGGTGAGAATCAACAGCCAGGGTGGGAGATTTGCCGCTTGGATTCAATCCAAGAGTAACTCGGGGATTACACCCACAGGCGCTGATATTTCCGCTCATAATCAACTTCAGCAGAATCCAGCTCTAATCATCACTGCACAGTCGGAGGAGTTGCCCTCAGAGTTCAGAGTTCCTGAGGTTTATGCTCTGCTGACGGACTCACTAATCACTACGGTCTCAATTAGCTCACTGGATGGCGGATTTGGCGACGCTTTCAGGGTTGAGCTTCAGCCCGGGGTCAATTCCATTCCGATGCCCGATTTGGAGCCTGGTAGCTATCAGGTCTCCCTAGAGGCAGAAAACGCGATTCTTTCAAGCCATTCGACCAATCCACTCGCTCCCGATTTCTCGATTAGCCAGTCCGAGGCAGGGGTGAGCGGTGATATTCAAATGATTGCAGTGATCGATGGCACGGTCGAAGTTTCGTCGTTTGAGGAAACGGTAGTGACTATGACCGTTATCCGAGATGGACTTGCTGAGGTTGCCACGATTGATCTTTTGACGGGCCGCAACGTTCTCTCAGCGGAAGTCGAGTTTGGAGATCAGATTGAGATAAGCGGTGAGAATCTTTTGATTCGGGTATCAAACGGAGAGACTGAGTATCAGGCAACCGACAACTCAAATTTGGGCTCTGATTTATCAATTACCGTTCGCTAGTCGTTGTCAAGGAGCTCCCAGGGGTCTTTGTTAACCAATTCGGCAACCGCCTGCAGCACAACCTGCTCTATGTGAGTTCTCCTATCGGCGGAAGACCTAAGGTCAATTCTTTCGATAGGTAAACGATAGAAAGTGATGGTCCTCTCACTGGGCCAAATCCGATATCTGGCCAACTGTTTTGAGGACTGGTTTGGCATATCGCTAATTTCCCACTCAAAACCCGCCAATTCCTCAGGCCAAGTTCTAAGCAGAAAATCACAGGCTGAATCAACGATATTTTTGAAGTAGTCACCCTTTTGGGTTTGGTTCACTCGCCAAGAACCTCTAACACCTCTCCCACGCCTGTCCCTGTCAATGTCCGCCATGCGGTCATTGTATTCTTATCCAGCGAGTTAGGGAGAACGATGAGCGTGCTGGACGATGTGGTTAAGACCTATGACCTTCGTGGATTAGTCGGCTCTCAGCTAACGCCTGAAATCATGGTTGCACTCGGAGCCGCTTTTGCGAAGTTCGTCTCAGCTGATCGGGTAATCATCGGGCATGACATGCGACCATCTTCTCCAGAGTTTGCAGAGTCCTTTGCTCAAGGGGTGAACAACTTCGGCAAGGGTGTGGTCATGCTGGGGCTTTGCTCGACTGATCAAACTTACTTTGCCTCAGGCACGCTGAATCTACCTGCAGTGATGTTCACCGCCAGTCACAATCCAGCAAGCTACAACGGAATTAAGTTTTCAAACGCCGGTGCAACCGGAATAAGTTTTGAGACTGGACTGTCGGAGATAAAGAATCTTGCCGAGACTTTTATTGATAACCCTCTGCCCCGCAGGGACCTCAATTTTGAAAATTACGACAGTCTGTCGGATTATGCGGAGTATTTGAAATCGCTGGTCCAAATTCCACAGAACTCGCTGCGTGTGGTTGTTGACGCCGCAAACGGCATGGGCGGCCACACTGTCCCAGCGGTTCTATCAGATGTAGAAGTTGATCAAATGTATTTTGATTTGGATGGAACTTTTCCAAATCACGAGGCCAATCCTTTGGAGCCAAAGAATCTGGTTGATTTGCAGAACAGAGTTTTGGAAACCCAGGCTGATCTTGGAATCGCTTTCGATGGAGATGCGGACAGATGCTTCATTGTCGATGAACTGGCAAAGCCGGTTAACCCCTCGGCAATTGCGAGCATCGTGGCTAAAAGAGAAGTTGAGCGGGTGGGTGGAAGTCCATATGTTCTGCATAACTTGCTGACCAGTAGATACTTCCAGGAGTATTTGCAAGGAATGGGAGCAAAGACGGTTAGAACAAAAGTCGGCCACTCGCTAATCAAAGATGAAATGCGCCGAACCAGTGCGGTCTTCGGAGGTGAGCACTCCGCCCATTATTACTTTAGAGATTTTTGGGGTGCGGACAATGGAATGCTGGCTGCCATGCATGTTTTGGCGGAATTGGCTGAAAGTGGAAAATCGATGAGCGAGCTGGCCGCTGATCTGAACCCCTATGCTCTCTCAGGAGAAATTAACAGCAAGGTAATCGATATTGAGCAAACAACCCAGGCGGTTATCTCAGCCTTCCCTGAGGCTGACGCAGAGTGGTTTGACGGAGTAACACTGACCTTTGATGATGAGGATTGGTGGTGGCTGAATCTTCGGCCAAGTAATACCGAACCGTTGCTTCGGTTGAACGTTGAGGCGAGGACAAATGAGCGCATGCAGGAGATAAGAGACAAAGCTTTGTCGATTATCAGCGGTGAATTGGGCAATAATTAGACCGTGACTAAAATCTTGGTGATTGATGATGACAACGCCCTCAGGGAAATGGTGGG
>CAJXVY010000049.1 GCA_913062665.1 uncultured Micrococcales bacterium | reverse complement strand
AGGAGAAATCAAATGCCAAAAATCATTCTGACAAATGAGGTCTCCGGGCTGGGAAGTGCCGGTGACGTAGTTGAGGTAAAAGGTGGTTACGCACGTAACTACCTAATCCCCAACGGATATGCAGTTGCATGGAGCAAGGGCGGTGAGCGTCAGGTGGACCAGATCAAGGCCGCCAGGAAGGCTCGTCACCTAGCCGATGCGGAAGCCGCTCAGACATTGAAGGCCAAGCTAGAAGAGGCACCCATCAAGATTTCAATGAAGTCCGGCAAAGAAGGTCGTCTTTTCGGTGCCGTCAAGCACGGCGACGTGGCGGATGCTATTAGCGCCGCAGGTCTAGGTGAGGTCGACAAGCGCAAGGTTGAGTTTGTTGCTCCAATCAAGAATATTGGTGAGCACGAGGCCACAGTTCGTATTGGTGAACTGACCGCAAACCTCAAACTTCAGGTTGTTGCTGCTAAGTAGTCAATAACCTAAGTTCCAAAGGCGAGGAATATCCTCGCCTTTACCCTTTTAATGTACTTTTTGGGAATACTTATCCACAACCATTAAGGTGAACTTTAAGCTTTTCAAAAAAGTTTTGCCCACAGGCTACATCCCAATTATCTACTGGAAAAGATATAGTTATTCACAGGTTGTCCACAGTTTGTCCACAGAGTTAGTAACATATTTCTCGCGTGTTTTCACAGAGTTATCCACAGGACTTGAGGGGCGTGTTTTGCAAGATAAATGTCTCTACTGAAAGATATAAAGGTCTTAGCAGTAAATGTGAAAGTCAGCTCACGAAAAAGTTCTGGAGGAACTGCCTATGAGTATGGTTGCGTCGGTAGAGGGATCAGTAAGGACGCTTCCTAATGACCTAAACGCCGAGATGGCAACGTTAGGTGGCATGCTGCTAAGCCAAGAGGCCGTCGCTGAGGTTTTTGAGGAAGTTAGAGCTACCGATTTTTATGCACCGAAACATGAATTCGTGTTCAATGCAATCCTCTCGTTATTCGGTAAGGGTGAGCCAACAGACGTCATCGCTGTCACAGATGAGCTAAATAAAACAGGAAACCTTCTCAAGGCTGGCGGCGCAGACTACCTCCACGAATTAGCGGCTTATGTTCCAACTGCTGCTAGTGCCAGTTACTACGCATCAATCGTGAGTGAAAAAGCGGTTCTTCGACGGTTGATCGAGGCTGGAACTCGAATTGCCCAAAGCGGCTACGAAAGCCAGGGAGAGGTAAGTGAGCTAGTCAACGACGCCCAGTCAGAGATTTTCAAAGTTGCATCCGACACAGCTGGAGAAGATTTCGTTGCTTTGAATACAAGTATCGAAGATGCCATCCAAGAAATGGAGATGGCACAGAATCGTGGCGGCGAGCTGACTGGAATCGCAACCGGTTTTACAGAGCTGGATCAAATGACTCATGGTCTACATGGTGGGCAGCTTGTCATTCTGGCAGCTAGACCAGCTATGGGTAAATCAACTTTGGCTTTGGATATCGCCAGGAATGCAGCGATTTCTCAGGGCAAGAGCACCTTATTTTTTAGCTTGGAAATGGGTCGTGCGGAGATAGCCATGCGTTTGTTGAGCGCGGAGTCTGGCACTAGCCTGCAGTCAATGCGAAAAGGAATGTTGGCTGAGAAGGACTGGTCAAAGATAGCTGCGACTAGGGGCAAAATAAACGACGCACCACTTTTTATCGACGATTCTCCGAACATGACCTTGGTTGAAATCAGGGCTAAGTGCAGAAGGTTGGCGCAGCAGACCGATTTGAAAATGGTCGTAATTGACTATTTGCAGCTTTTGACCTCAGGGAAGAAAGTTGAGTCTAGGCAGCAGGAGGTTTCAGAATTTTCAAGAGCGTTGAAACTTCTGGCAAAAGAACTTGGCGTGCCTGTGATTGCTATATCTCAGCTGAACCGCCAGACGGAGCAGAGTAAAGACAAGAAGCCCGAATTGTCACACTTGCGTGAGAGCGGTTCGTTGGAGCAAGACGCCGATGTTGTCGTTTTGCTCCATCGTGAGGGAGTTTTCGAAAAAGATCATCCTCGGGCTGGCGAGGCAGATTTGATTCTTGCAAAGCAGAGAAACGGACCCACTGGAACGGTAGTAGTCGCATTCCAGGGCCACTACTCTCGCTTTATGAATATGCAAAGATAGTCGAATGCGTCTTTCCTCTGGCCTAAGAGCTGCAATCAGTTTGGCTGTTGGATTGTTTATCACTTTCTCACAAGATCACTCAGCTTCCATTGGCCTGGTTGCCCTCGGAATATACGGGGTTTCTCTGGCCGCCATCACTTTTGCCGTGCACTTCATCGGCAAAAGAGGGATTGCCACGATTGAAGCTATTCCGTTCGCTGTGATCGCTCTTATAATCGGGGTCTTCGCACTTTTGGTTCCCGAGGGAGATCAAACCGAGATCGCGGGCTTTATTGCATTGGTTACAGCCTGGGGACTGCTGAGTGGGGTCTTGGAATTGTATGCGGCAAGAAAAGAAAAGACCTCAACCAGGCTCGGCAGAGATTACCTTATAAGCGCTGTATTAGCTCTTCTTCTGGGAGCCTTATTCTTATTTGCTCCTCTAGACATTGTCTCGGCTGTTGGATTTTTCGGAGCCTATTTGGTGATTTCAGCGGTTCATCTGGGCATCTCAGCTGCCACTCCTTCAAAATAGTGAGGTGGCTAAATACCAATTCAACCCGCCTCCCGCGGTCCAATACACATTGATCATCATCAGCGGGGCAGTAGTTGTTGGATTTGGATTATTTTTTGGAAGCGAAATCATTTCTGATTTGTTGGGCTCCATCAGGGGAAACTAAAGAACGGACGGGTCAATGAGACGCTTTCAGTCGGCCAGAATCTATCTTGGCTTGGCGGCAATAACTGGGATTCTTTCCGGAATGGTGATTGCTGTCATCATCAGGGACCCAATGGCCGGTCTTATTTGGGGCGGAGCGATTTTCATTGTCACCGTCGTCGGGCTTGCGACTCTTGACCTGGCAATCAAAGACGAACCCCCGCAGGATCCAAACAAACCCAAGTTGGATTAGACAGAGCCGGCTATCTTCGCAGCCATTCCCACGTAATTCTCCGGCTTTAGCAATAACAGCCTGTCTTTTGCCTGTTGTGAGATATCTAGTCCGGAAATAAAACCAGCAAGACTCTCTTCATCTATGCCTTTTCCGCGCGTCAGTTCTTTCAGCATGGCGTAAGGATCAGAGATATCGGAATTTCCCTCAGCGACTTCTGCTCGGATAACAGTTTGAACTGCCTCCGCTAGAACCTCCCACGAGTCCAATAAATCAGCCCTGATGCCAACTCGGTCAACTTCTAATTCGTCAAGGCCTCTATTTATGTTGTCAAGCGCCAGGAGGCTGTGGCCAAAACCAACACCGATGTTTCTTTGTGCAGAGCTGTCAGTCAAATCCCTCTGCAATCTTGAGGTGACAAGGGTTTGGCTGAGTGAATCCAGAATTGCGTTTGAAAGCTCTAGGTTGGCTTCTGCATTTTCAAACCTAATTGGATTGATTTTGTGAGGCATTGTTGATGAGCCGGTTGCACCGGCAACCGGTGTTTGTTTGAAGTAACCAAGGGATATGTAGGTCCAAACATCGGTGGCCAGGTTATGAAGAATCCTGTTGAAATGAGTTATGCCCTGATAGAGCTCAGCCTGCCAATCATGAGACTCGATCTGAGTTGTAACCGAATTGAATCCAAGCCCCAATGACTCTACGAAATCTTTAGCCTCTGCCAACCAGTCAACTTCAGGCTTGGCTGAAAGATGAGCGGCGAAGGTGCCGGTTGCTCCAGAGAACTTACCGAGCACCTCTTGGTTTTCAATCCTCAGAATCTGTCGATTGAGTCTGTGAGCAAAGACCGCAATCTCTTTGCCGAGAGTGGTGGGTGTTGCTGGTTGCCCGTGTGTGCGGGAAAGCATCCCCAGCTCTGCATTTTCGTGGGCCATTTTGACAAGCTTTTGCTGAACCTCTTTGGCCTTGGGTAGCCAAACATCCTCAGTTGCTCGCTTGATTGTCAGCGCATAGGCAAGGTTGTTGATGTCTTCACTGGTGCAACTGAAATGCACCAGCTCCGCTCTGTCTGTTAGCCAAAGCTTGTCTAAATGATCACGAATGAAATATTCGACTGCTTTAACATCATGACGAGTTGTTTTTTCAATTTCAGCGATCTGGGCCTGCGACTCTGAGTTAAAGTCCTGATAGATGGCACGGAGTTTGTTCTTCTCCTCGTCGGTGAAGGGCTTCACATCGAAATAATCAGCATCAGCTAGCTTTATCAGCCATTCAATCTCAACTTGCAAGCGTGCTTTGTTTAGACCAGCCTCACTGAAAAACTCTCCCAAGCCACTTACTTGAGATTGGTATCTTCCATCCAGTGGACTTATGGGTTGGTTATTTAGCTCGCTCACCCTCCCAATCTTGCCCTAAATAGGGCTTTTCCACCGAATCAACATTCAGCTGTTTTCAAAAGCACTTTGCTGCTGATTATTTTGTATGGACGGTGATGTGTTGATCAGATTGGCAATATCAGCTTTGGAGGTTGCACAACCAGATGTGGCTCTCTGGTTTGGCGATGCCCAGAGAAGCTATCAGCTACAGCTTCAAGAGATTATTTGGCAGCTGTATTCAGAGCTAAATGAATGAGCTTGTTATCTATGGTGGCAATCCAAAAATCGTTGCCACCAGGGACGAAATAGCCAGATGCTCGGAGTGGATAGGTCAGACAATCAATCACTTGCAGAGGGCAAAGACCGAAATGATCTGGCAGGAAACAGTTTT
>CAJXVY010000048.1 GCA_913062665.1 uncultured Micrococcales bacterium | reverse complement strand
GGAAACGGCAAAAAGCGAAGCGGAAAAAGGCTTCTAACCGTTGGCACAGACTGCGCCCTGGGTAAAAAATACACAGCTCTCGCAATTGATCAAGATCTCAACGCTCGAGGCATCAAATCAACCTTCAGAGCGACCGGTCAAACAGGAATTCTGATTTCTGGAAGCGGAATGCCTATTGATGCAGTCGTCGCAGACTTCCTCTCAGGCGCGGCCGAAGTTCTCTCGCCTGAGAATGACCCTGATCACTGGGACATAATCGAAGGGCAAGGAGCTCTGCACCACCCGGGCTACGCTGCAGTGAGCATGGGTCTGCTGATGGGCAGCCAGCCCGATGTGTTCGTTGTTTGCACCGAACTTGGTCGAGAAAAAATATCCGGCTGGCCTGAATTTGATCTTCCCTCAATTGGCGAGGTCATTCAGAGAACAACTGATATCGGCAAAAGAACCAACAAAGACATTCGCTGCATCGGAATCAGCGTAAACAGCTCCAAATTCTCTGAATCCGAAGCGCTAGAGAAAATGCAAGAAATAGAAAAGGAATACGGCCTGCCGGTAGTTGATCCAATCAGATTTGGCCTTAAGAGACTAACCGAGGTGATTATTGCAAGCTAAGGTCGAGCCGCTGACGCTTCCACTAAAGAGGCCGTTTGCCATTACCGGCCATGTTTTTGAATCTCTGCAGGGTGTTGTTGTCACAGTCCAAGAGAGCGGTTTCACTGGTCGCGGAGAAGCAGACGGGGTTTATTACCTCGGCCAGGACCAGCAGTGGATGTTAGAGACCATTCAAGAATTTCTGAACAACGAAAAAACCTTGGACAGAAAATCCTTGCAAGAGTCAATGCCTGCAAATGCCGCAAGAAATGCAATTGATTGTGCTCTTTGGGATCTTCAGCTGAAAACTCAAGGTGTCTCAATATGGCAAAAGCTAGAAATCCAACCGAGAGTTTTGCAAACCGTGGCAACGGTTGGAATCGCATCTCCCGAACAGATGGCCGAGCAGGCTTTGATCTACTCAGATTTTCAAAATCTGAAGATAAAACTTGACGACAAAGAGCCAATAATTTCACTTGAGAAGATCCGCAGGGCAAGACCTCACGCAAAACTAATTATTGATGTCAACCAAGGTTGGAGCATGGAGATGCTCAAAGAATACACAAGGCACCTAGAAAAGCTTGAGATATCAATGATCGAGCAACCTTTGCCCAGAGGTGAAGACGAACAACTCATTGATTACAAAGGCGAGATTCCACTTGGTGCGGATGAAAGCTGCCTTCACAGCGACGAATATGAGTCCATAAAGCGCTTTTATCAAGTAATCAACATCAAGCTTGATAAAACCGGAGGATTAACCGAGGCGATCAAGTTAGCCCGAATAGCCCGTGCTGATAAAAAAAGAATCATGGTTGGAAACATGACGGGCAGCAGTCTTGCCATGGCACCTGCATACGTAATCGGTCAGTGGAGCGAATTTGTTGATATCGATGGGCCGGTATTGCTTGCCAAGGATGTCAGAAACGGGCTCAACTACGGACCTGGAGGCGTCTCAATCCCAAGCCCTGCTCTCTGGGGCTAACTGAGTGCAGTCGAGATAAGTTCTCTTACTCGAGTTGCCACCTGTTGGTTCCATGACTTGATGCCAAATCCCGTAGGCCACATCTCGCCCTCATCCAGATTCGCCTTATCCTCAAAACTCAAAGTTGAATACCGCGTGTCCCATTTGGAAGAGACTGATAAAAACAGCATCACTTTGCCATCAAGGGTATACGCGGGCATTCCATACCAAACTCTTGGCCAAAGAGTTCCAAACTCCTCCATAACGATTTTGTGCAAACCAAGGGCAATCGCTTTATCGCCTGCTGGCATATCAGAGATTTTCTCGAGGACCTCCAGCTGGGCATCTTCACGGGTTTTCTTTTTGCGACCCCTTGACGCTTTGAGTTCGGCAGCCCGCTCCTTGATTGCTTCCTGCTCGGCTTTTGATAACTTGCCATCTTCCATGGCAAGAGATTACTGCCTCTAGGCAAATATGACTATGGAAACTACCAAACCAATTGGAACCAACAGACTTAGGGCAGCAAACACAAAACCGTCGTTGATTTCGAAAAACTCTCTGAGCTTACGCATCAGGCCACTACCAGACCAAAGCCCACCAGCAAAGCAACACTGAAGGCAATCATCAGCACTTGAGTGAAGACCAAATACTGACCAGAGGCTGCGATTGATTTTCCAATTGCTGAGAGGTCTTCATGCTTGGAAAGGTCTTCAATCAGCATTTTTGACTCACGAATCACTGCAAACTGAGTCAATATCCCAAGAGCACCGATTGTTCCCAGGGTGAGAAGTGCAAAGAGTTTTGCAAAGTTACTAGCGGAGTCGAAATACCCCATTACTGCCAAAACGGTGATTACCGCCAGGGTTATTACTGAGTGCATTTGTGCAGAGATAAGCTGTCTGCGCTTGTCATTCCATAGTTGAATCATTTCATGTTCGGTCATCCTTGACCTCCTTAATCACTAGGGATAACCAGCGAAGAGCTAAATACTTCCAAGATTCACCAAATCGTAACGAATCTAGAGCAAACTTGGGATCTTTTGCTCCGCTGCCAGGTTCGCCCTTCTGAACACCAGCGTCACCGCTGCCGAAATCAGAACAATGAACAGCGAATACAACGCTGGAACAAGCAGAATCTGGTCGAGTCCCGGGTTATCGATGTAAACAGCAATGATCACAGCGATCGCCAGCGGGCCGTTGTTTATTCCGGTCTCCAAAGCAATAGTCCTTGCATTCATGGGATGAAGTCTTATCAACCTGGTCAACAGATACGCAACCGTGATTCCGGCTAGTCCCATTCCAATTGCAACAACGTATGTTGGCCACTCGGTTGTGAGCAACAACTGCCAGTTTCTTGGAACCCAAATGATGATTAGGAATGGAATAAACAGCAATCCAACAACTGACCCAATCAGCTCGATCACAGCACCCACGTTGGCGCTGTATTTGCGCAACAGCATTCCAAGTCCAACTGGAACCATCAGTCCAAGAATCACAATCGCCAGCTCGCTAAAGGGAACAGCCAATGATTCATCAAGGCCTAGCAGGTTTGAATAGATAAACAAGGCAAATGGGGTCATGATGAATGCCCACAAAGTCGAGTTCACGGTCATCGTCACACTCAGTGCAAGGTTTCCCTTGGAGAAGTATGTAAACAGGTTTGAGGTTGTTCCTGCTGGAACGCTACCCATAATCAGGGCTCCCAGAGCAACAAACAGAATTCCTTCTCCAACCGAGAATGGAAGCAAAACAGAGACGATCAGCAAATAAACCGTCAGCGGCATGATGATGAACTGGGTGAACCAACCAATCACCAGTCCCCATGGTCGCCTCAGTGCAAGCCTGAAATCCTTGGGCGTAAGACCAGCTCCGAGGCCAAACATGATGATTACCACAAGGATACGAAGAAGTGTTTCCTCAAATTCATTGACAACCGTGGCTGCGTTTGCAGTCTCTTCCGCCAAAATCATTAGGTTGTGCATTGTTATGCCCCCTTGCTCTCTGAGGCGATTGCCCCGTCACGGAGTTCTCTTCTCAAGATCTTTCCGATTGGACTCTTTGGTAGCTCATCAACGATTGTGATCTTTGCAGGCACTTTGTATCCAGCTAGGTGCTCGCGACAGTAGGCAATGATTTCGTCTTTACTTGGCTCTCTGAGAGAGCTAACGACAAAGGCGTGAACCTTCTCACCGCTTTTCTCATCGGGGAATCCAATTACGCCAACTTCTGTAACACCAGGCATCGATGCAATCAGTTCTTCAACTTCGTTTGGATAAACATTGAACCCACTAACCAAGATCATGTCTTTCTTGCGATCGACAATCTTGAAATAGCCCTCTTCGTCCATCTCTGCAATGTCTCCGGTGTGGAACCAGCCATCCTTGATGCTGTTGGCGGTCTCGTCATCCCGCTGCCAGTAACCCTTCATAATCTGTGGGCCCTTTGCGGCAAGCTCTCCTGGCTGACCAACTGGAACCTCTTTGCCGTTTTCATCAACACAACGAATCTCGGTTGATGGAACCGGAATTCCAATTGAGCCAAGCTTTGACTTTCCTCCCATTGGGTTGAACGACAAAACAGGCGAGGTCTCGGTCAAGCCATAGCCTTCGACAATCGGGCTTTTGGTCAGCTTCTCCCAGTTGATGGCAACGCTGTCATGCAGTGACATTCCACCTGCTGCAGATCCAACCAGGTGCTTCGGCGGAGAGTCCTGGAACCAGCGCTCATTCAGCAATGCGTTGAACAGGGTATTGACACCACTGAGCCAAGTCACCTTGTAGTTTTCAAATGCCCTTCGAAGATTTGATGGTGGCCTTGGGGAGGGGACAAGGATGTTTCTTCCCCCGAAGTGATAGAAAGCCAGCAGATTAACTGTGAAGGCAAAGATGTGATACAGCGGAAGTGCTGTCAAGATCGTCTCTAATCCTGGCCGAACATTTTTACCAAGCATGGTGACCATCTGCACGGTGTTTGCCACCAAGTTTCCATGCGTCAGCATCGCACCCTTTGAGACACCGGTGGTTCCACCGGTGTATTGCAACGCTGCGACTGTATCTAGGTCAACATTTTTCTGATAACCCTCAACATCGGCTGAGCTTGAAGCACCTGCCGACAAGGCTTTTTGAAAAGGAGTGTGCTCAACTGTGATTGGTGGCAAAGACCTGTTCCAGAATCGCTGGACTAGGCGAATAACACCTGCCACAACTCTTGGGAAAAACTCTGAGATCTTCACTGTTACTACAGTCTCAATGTTGGTCTTTCCTAAAACTTCCGGCAA
>CAJXVY010000047.1 GCA_913062665.1 uncultured Micrococcales bacterium | reverse complement strand
AGGGCCGGCAAAAAGGGAATTGCTATCACGCTTGTTGATTGGGATGACATAAATCGCTGGAAAATGATCAATAAGGCTCTCGGTTTGGATTTTGATGAGCCCGCCGAAACTTACTCATCTTCCCCTCATATTTTTGAGCAACTGGACATACCCAAAGACGCCAAGGGAGCTCTCTCCAGAAAAACGGAACCTAGAGGCAAAGAATCAAAACCGGGAAAGCCCTCAGAGCAACCCAGGAATCGCAGAAGAACGAGAAGCTATAGCCAATCCAAGGCTGGCGGTAAGTAGTAATCGGAGCCACTACTTTGGTTAATTAGTCTCCTAAAGTTTTCAACGGTGGTGGAGTTCTCCCCCAATTCGTTCACCTTCCCTCCGATTCCGTGGTAATCGCTGGAGCCAGTGATGAACAGGTCATGGCGCTCTGCAAATTCTCTCAGCCAGCTTCGGGCATTTTCAGGAACCTGACGATGATCAACCTCTAGACCCATCAAACCCGCATCGACCATCTCCCGAAAATGCGAATCGGGCAAATCTGAAAGTGATTTCCCTGCGGGAAAATCCATAAGTGGATGAGCAATTACTGGCGCGGCTTTCGCGTCCAATGCCAATTGAATTGCCTCCAGCGTGTTCAAAGAGTGCTCACTTATGTAATAGGGACTGGATTTATGCAGGATGGACTCAAAGGCGGCAGAGCGATCCTTGACCACCCCAGCCCGCACGAGCGCATCAGCAATTGCTGGTCGCCCGACGGTCGATCCCGGTCTTATATTCTCGGTTATCTCTTGCCAGCTAATTGGGTAGTCCTTTGAAATCAACTCAACCATTCGCTTGGCTCTGCTTACTCGGCTCTCACGGGTTTTTGAGAGTTCAGCAACTAGTCTTGGGTGATTCTGATCTGGTCTGTAGGCAAGGATGTGGACACTAATCCTCCTTGGACCCTGATCCGATTGAACCTCTGAGTGAGTTGATATTTCAATCGCTGGAACAAACCCAAGCTCTAATTCGACTGCTTTATCAAAAGCCTCTTGCCAACCGTCTGTGGTGTCGTGGTCAGCCAGTGAAATCAAATCCACTCCGAGTTGTTTCGCTCGGGTCATCAAATAAGCTGGTGAGTCTAGGCCATCACTGCGATTGCTGTGAGTGTGCAGATCCAGGATGGGTTGAGTTGGCATGAGTAGACACTACTTGATTGGAGCTTCAGTTGGCAGGTGATAGCCGAAGTAGAACCCCGAAGGACAAAGCTTTTTTGGAGTTCATGAAAACTGGTTGGTCTGAGACTGAGGCAGAGGTTCAAATAGATCCTGCCGCTAACCAAACGGCTAACGAGAAGCGCATCCAGCTGATGGATGCCTTCCCAGAAAAAACAATCGTGATCCCAGCTGGAATCGCCAAGCAAAGAAGTAATGACACCAATTACAGATTCAGACCAAACACCGAATTTACTCAGTTGACAAATTGGGGAAGCAGGGCGGTCGAGGGTTCAATTTTGGTCATTGATTCGGCAGAAAAAACAAGCAAGCTGTTTATTCGTCCATCGGCCGATAAAGACTCAGACGAGTTCTTTGCCAACAGTGAAATCGGAGAGTTCTGGGTTGGTCCGCGGCCAGATTTGGCGCAGGTCGAAAAACTGCTGGGAATCCAGACCTTTGATTTGCAGGATTTTCAGTCCGATGGGGATCAGTTGTCTCTAGAAGACGATGAAGTCAAGCAATTCCTCTCAGAGCAAAGGATTGTCAAAAGCAGCTGGGAAACCGATCAGATAGTCAAGGCGGTTGAAGCAACAAAAGATGGTTTTGAGAATCTGATAGCGGAGATCCCTTCCGCTGGAAAACGCGGTGAGCGGGTTTTAGAGGCTGCTTTTTTTGAAAAGGCCAGACTGCACGGGCACGATTTGGGCTACGAGACAATTGCCGCCAGTGGAAATCACGCGAATATTCTGCATTGGACTAAAAACACCGGTGATATCAAAACTGGAGATTTGGTGTTGGTCGACGCCGGAGTGGAGATGGACAGCCTATTTACAGCCGACATAACAAGAACTCTTCCTATTTCTGGAAGTTTCTCAGCGGTGCAAAAAGAGATTTACGAGGTTGTTTTAGAAGCGGCTGATGCTGCATTCGCCGTCTGCAAGCCAGGAAATCTCTTCAGAGAGATGCACAACGAAGCAATGCGAGTAATTGCGAACCATTGCGAAAAGTGGGGAATCATCCCGGTTTCTGCTAAGGAGTCGCTCAAACCTGAAAACCAGTATCACAGGCGCTGGATGGTTCACGGAACCGGCCACCACTTGGGGCTAGATGTTCATGACTGCGCGCAGGCAAGAAAAGAAATGTATTTGGACACGGAGTTGAAACCCGGAATGGTGTTCACCATAGAGCCAGGCTTGTATTTTCAAGAAAATGACCAACTGGCCCCTGAGAGCTTCAGGGGAATTGGTGTAAGAATCGAAGACAACGTAGCGATTACCGAAGATGGCTACAGATGGCTGAGTAAAGACATACCAAGAACGGTCATCGAGGTAGAGCAGTGGATGAAATCAATCTGGGATAGAAACTAAACTTCGAGCCTTTGCCAACTCAGTTGCTGGAACCACAACCCTGTAAGTTTTCGCAATTGTTTGCGGATAGGACAAAAACTCTCTGCGGTTTTTGCTGCTGGAAAAACGGATTATGTTGAAAAGCATTCCAATGCCTGCACCAATTACCAGTGCGGAGAGAAAATTCTGAGGTTGGTAGGTAACATCCCCGGCTGGATCCACCACTATTCCGGCTCCAAAAAGAAGCCCGAATATCAGCCCTATCCAAGAGCCAGTGAGAGCCCCGCTGAGGGCGACTCTGCCGTATCCAAGCTTGCCTCGAATGGTTTCAACAAGTTTCAAATCATCGCCGACTATTGAAATCAAAGTTGGCGGAAAATCATTAGCGACGAGCTTATTCACCAGCTTTGTCGCCTGTTGGTAGGTTTCAAATTCGGCTACTGCCTCACCCTGCGGAATCTGAGTCTCTCGGGCGCGTCCGCGACTGTTCATCGGGTTGCTCATGACAGCATTCTGCCACGTGAAGGTTTCAAGCGTCTAAGGTTATCTCTGTGAGCGCAACAAGAGTATTCGTGGCCCGACTGGCTGGCTGCGGAGTTTTCGATCCCCAGGGCGACAGAGTTGGAAAAGTCGTCGACGTTCTCATGCTCTACAGAAAAAGTTCCGCTCCGCGCATTTCAGGAATGGTGGTTGAAATTCCAGGTCGCCGGAAAGTCTTCGTGCCGATTGCGCGAATCACTGCCATTGCCCCAGGTCAGGTTATGACTACCGGTCTTATCGACCTAAGAAGGTTCTCCCAAAGGGGCCAAGAAGTTAGAGCGATTGGTGAGATGCTCGGTCGTCGGGTAAAAATTCTGGAAGACGGTGGGTTTGCCACAATTGAGGATTTTGCGGTTGAGCAGAACGGTAGGGGCGAATGGATCCTCACTGAGTTTTTCTTGAGGCGTCCAAAGCAAGGAATTACTTTTGGAAGAGGGAAAACCCTTTTTGCAAACTGGAAAGATGTTTCAGAGGCACACCAGAGTGCAGCTGATCAGGAGGCGCAGCAACTCTTGGCGGCCTATGGGGAACTTCGTCCCGCAGATTTGGCAACGGCTGTTATGGATCTTCCCGACGAGCGCATGCTCGCGGTTGCGGGTGAGCTAGATGATGAGAAACTAGCTGACCTTCTGGAAGAGCTTCCAGAGGATGAACAGGTCGAAATCATCAATCAGATTCCAACTGAGCGAGCCGCTGAGGTTTTGGACCTGATGGAGCCAGATGACGCCGCCGACCTGCTGGCCAGCCTACCTGCAGAAAAATCGGAATCATTGCTGTCACTGATTGATGCAGAGGATGCAGAAGACATCCGCAGCTTGATGCAATACGAATCACTTACAGCTGGTGGACTGATGACGAATGAGCCAGTTATCTGCTCGGCAGACACAACTGTTGCTGAAGCAATGGCTAAGATACGCAACCGCCAAGTTCCGCAGGTTCTCGCGGCTCAGGTATTTGTCACCCTGCCTCCATTCGAAGCAACTACCGGTAAGTACCTAGGCGTTGTCCATTTCCAAAAACTTCTGCGCTATCCACCCAACGAGAGACTAGGAAGTCTTTTGGATACCGAGCTGGAACCAGTCTCACCGAATACCCCAATAGACCAAATCCACCGTTCTCTGGCAAGCTATGACCTGGTCTCTTTGCCGGTGGTGGACGAACAAAATCGAGTTCTCGGTGTAGTGACGGTGGATGATGTTTTGGACCATCTGCTTCCAGAGGATTGGCGAAGTGATGAGGGCGAGGTGAGTGACAATGGCTAGAAAATGGGATGACCTTGAGGCTCCAGTCACCTCAAGAAGAAGATTTTTCTCGGGCTTGAATATCTCGCAGGAAAAAATCGGGCGAATAAGTGAGGGTTTTGCCCGGGCAATGGGAACGGGCGCATTCCTGCTTGGAATGACACTATTTGTCACAATTTGGCTTACTTGGAACTCACTAGCGCCGGTTGATTTGCAATTCGATCCACGGGCCTTGAACTTCACGCTGCTTACGCTTATTCTTTCGCTCCAGGCCTCTTATGCGGCCCCGCTTATTTTGTTAGCTCAGAACCGTCAAGACGACCGTGATCGAGTCAAATTCGAGCAAGATCGTCAACGAGCGGAGAGAAACCTCAACGACACCGAGTATTTGGCAAGAGAGGTCGCCGCACTTAGGCTTGCCCTGGAAGAAGTCGCCACCAAGGATTTCGTTCAAGATGAGATGCAGCAACTTCTGAAGCAGATTGACTCAAGACTTGAGGCAGGTAATGACAAAAAAGGTAATCGAGGCACTAAGTCGGGTAATTGATCCGG
>CAJXVY010000046.1 GCA_913062665.1 uncultured Micrococcales bacterium | reverse complement strand
GTCGCTTTGGAACTGGCATGTTCTTACTCTTCCTCTTTAAGCTTTTTCAGTTCTGCCCACCTAGGGTCTATCTGACCTTCGTGAACATGGTCCGGTTGTTCATTCAGGTTTATGCCACATTCGGCGCACAAACCAAGGCAGTCTTCGTCACAAACAGGCTGGAACGGAAAACTGATGACAACCGCATCCCGAACGACCTCTTCGAGATCAACAGAGTTGTCAACCACTAACAGGTCATCGTCCGACTGACCAGAATAGGCGAAAAGTTCTTGAAAAGCTACCCTGAATGAGTGATTCAGAGGTTGCAAACACCTCGAACACTCAGTTTTTGCCTCACCAAAGGCATTTCCAGTGGCCAGAATTCCCTCGTGGACACTTTCTAGTCGTAGTTCAACACCTACAGAATCTCCAGAACTGAGCTCCACCATGTCGGTCCCCCAGCGCTCCTCAAGCTCTACATCGAAATCCATCTGCTCCATGGTCCCCGGCTTACCTACCAACGACCGAACTGGAATCTGCCAATCAGCTTGCATTGAACTTCTCTTGGATTTTTTGGGATACCGCATCTGTCACGTATTTAGAGATATCGCCGCCGAGCGTGGCCACCTCTTTGACAAGCGAGCTAGAAACATAGCCAAGACCAGGCTCACTTGCCATGAAAATAGTCTCCACTCCGCTTAGGTCATTATTTACCTGCGACATGGGCAGCTCGTACTCGATATCGGCAACTGTTCTAAAACCTTTGATCAGCGCATGCGCCCCGTGAACCTCCGCATACTCGGCCAGCAAGCCGCTTTCAAGAGTTGAAAATCTGAGCGGAGAAATATCAACCCCGAGCTCCCTAACGCTTTGCTTGATCATGTTCAAACGTTCTGCGGAGGTGAATAAAGGTTGTTTGCTCGGGTTGTGAACTACCAAAACGTGAACTTCGTCAAAAAGCTTTGTGGCTCTTTTCAAGATTCCTAGGTGTCCAAGTGTTGCCGGATCAAAACTGCCCGGGTAAACGGCAATGTGTTTCATGCTTAAAGCCTAGCCCCGAGAGATGACCTTCAGGTCATCTAAGGGTGAACAAAGCCTCACTATTGCCTCAATATCGGCATCCGTATCCAAGATCTTTTTGGCAATCGGTTGAGCCGATGCGATTATCTGCTGATCCTTTACGACCCCCAGTAGTTTCAATCTGGATTTAGTTCCAGATTGGTTCAGACCCGTAACATCCCCCTCTTTTCGATAGAGCAGATCGAGTTCGCTTAGTTCAAATCCATCCTCTGTTCTCTCCATTGCCTCCAAGCGCTGGTAGGCCTCAGAATCTCTCTCGCTCCTGGTCAGTAGCAAACAGATTGCCGATTTGGATCCTCTTCCAACTCGCCCCCGCAACTGGTGAAGTTGAGCAAGGCCAAATCGATCCGCATCCAGGATCACCATGGCGGTTGCATTTGGAACATCGACTCCCACCTCGATAACCGTTGTTGAGACCAGAACATCAATCTGGGCTTCGGAGAATTCAGCCATTACTCGCGATTTCTCCTCGGCTGGCATTTTTCCGTGGAGAAGTCCAATTTGAACGTTTTGCATATAGGGATTACTACCTAGTGAGTGAGCAACTTCAATTGCTGCCGCACTGGCACCATCGCCCGAATCTTCATCACTGAGCTCAATCCGAGGACAAACCACAAACGCTTGACTGCCGGCCTGAACTTCCTCAGACACTCTCTCCCAAACGCGACTGACATGGCCAGGCTGGGCAACATTGACAACATGGGTCGATATCTTCTTTCGATCTTGAGGTTTCTCATCCAGCACAGAAACGCTTAGGTCTCCAAATATTGTTACTGCAAGAGTTCTGGGTATCGGGGTGGCGGTCATGATCAGAGTATGAACATTCTCGCCCTTTGATCTAAGCGCTTCTCTTTGCTCAACCCCAAAGCGGTGCTGCTCGTCAATCACAGCTAGCGAGAGATCGAAAAACTCGACCCTTTCCGAAATCAGCGAGTGAGTGCCAATCACAATTTGAGAGCTACCGCTGACTATTTTCAAAAGTGCCTTGCGTTGCTCAGTCTGACTCATTTGCCCGGTTAGCAGAACAGGCTGCAGCTGCTTTGAAAGATCGCCCAACATCTGGTTGATAGCAATGAAGTGCTGTGTTGCCAAAACCTCAGTTGGGGCAATTATTGCCGCCTGAGATCCATCCTCGATGCTGGCAAGCATTGCCCTCAATGCAACAACCGTTTTTCCCGAGCCAACATCACCCTGCAAGAGCCGATTCATGGCGATTCCCGATGCCAGGTCACGCTCTATCTCGGATCCAACTTTTTGCTGGGCGCCAGTGAGTTTATAGGGAATGTTTTTGTCAAACTGTTCAAGAATATGTCCCGGTTTCCGGGGCTTTACCTTCGATTGCTCGAGCTGTTTTCTCATAAGCCCGAATTCCAAAAGTAGGCCGAGCGCCTCGTGGGTTTTTAGAGTTTTTATCGCATCCTCAAAATCTCTGGGGTGAGAGGGTCTGTGAATCAATGTAAGCGCCTGTTCGAGGGTCAAAATCCCGAGTTCGGTCTGAATGCTTCGTTCAATTGGCTCCTCGGGGAATTCAGCCTCGGCCAATGCTTTTTCCACTACTTTCTGGATTCGCCAACTCGGCAAAGTTGAGGATGCGGGGTAGATGGGTATGGGGGTTTTGGCCCAAGCTTCCGGGTCTACCTCTGTGGATTCATCAAACAGCTCGTAGTCCGGATGGGCCAATTGAATCTGCCCTGAGAACAAGCTGGTTTTACCCGCGAACAAACCCTGTGTGCCGGGAAGTAGCTGATTAGATCTCCACGCCTGATTGAAAAAAGTTAGTTTCGCATTCGCTGAGCCATCGGTGATTGTCACCTCGAGAATTGAGCCCTTTTTTCCCTTGATTGGTCTGCTGTTTAGCTTTTCAACCTCTGCCAGTATGGTTACGTTTTCGTCTATTGGAAGCTGCGAAATTGGCGTTAATTGCCCTCTTTGTAAATACCTTCGCGGATAGTGCCTGAGTAGCTGTTCGACATTCAGGATTCCAAACGCCCGCGCAAGCTGCTTGGCGGTTTTCTCACCAATTAGCTGATCAAGAGTCGTCTCAAAGGTTGCCACGTTACTAACCTATTCAGAATTTCAGCGATTGGGCTTTAGGCTCGTTAGGTGAGCAGAATAATTGGAGGTTTCGCAAGTGGCAGAAAACTTGCATCCCCCGCCAAATCAACCAGACCTTCCTCCGATCGACTCAAAGAGTCGCTTTTTGCAATGCTTGAGGCCCGAGATTTGTTGACAGATGCTGATGTTCTGGACCTCTTTGCTGGAACGGGTGCCGTGGGATTGGAGGCTTTGTCCCGAGGTGCAAAAAAGTTAGTCATGGTTGAAAAAGATCCACAGGCTATGAAGGTTTGTTTGGAAAATGCAGAGCTCGTTAGTTCTCACATCCCAGGAAATGTTGAAATACAGTCAATCCAAGCTCCAGTTTTCAAAGCCTTGGAAAACTTGGTTGGGAACTTCGACCTGATTTTTCTGGATCCTCCATATGACTATCCTGCGAACAAACTTGCCGAAAACCTTGATCAGCTCAAGCCGATATCAACCGGCATAGTGATTATCGAAAAATCTACCAAGACTGAACTGCCGCCTGTTGAGGGCTGGAATGCCGACGGTAACAAAAAATACGGCGACAGCGAGTTGGTTTTTCTCTCTAGAGATGTCTCTCGCTAGGACCTGTGTAAACCTGCTGTGGTCTTCCGATCTTTGTAACTGGGTCAACCATCATCTCTCTCCAGTGGGCAATCCATCCCGGAAGCCTTCCAAGAGCAAAGAGTGCAGTGAACATCTTTGGTTCAAAACCCATCGCCTTGTAAATCACGCCTGAGTAGAAATCAACATTTGGATAGAGCTTTCTGGAAACGAAGTAGTCGTCTTTCAATGCCACTTCTTCCATTTTCTTTGCAATGTCCAGCAGAGGATCGTGAATACCAAGGTCATTCAGAACACTGTCAGCGGTGGCCTTTACGATTTTCGCCCTGGGATCAAAGTTTTTATAAACACGGTGGCCAAAGCCCATTAGGCGAACGCCTTCTTCCTTGTTTTTCACCCGCTCAATGAACTTATCCACGCTGTCACCAGATTGGTGGATATCCTCCAACATCTCCAACACAGCCTCGTTTGCCCCTCCGTGGAGAGGTCCGTATAAAGCATTCACGCCGGCGCTCATTGAGGCAAACATGTTTGCCTGTGATGAGCCGACCAGCCTGACGGTTGATGTCGAGCAGTTCTGCTCATGATCAGCGTGCAGCAAAAACAAGGTGTCCAGGGCTTTAGTGATAACCGGATTCTGGATGTAGGGCTCAGCGTTATTGCCAAATGTCAGCCACAAGAAATTCTCAACGTAGTTCAATGAATTATCTGGGTACAAAAGCGCATGCGAGACAGAAGTTTTCTGAGCGTATGCCGCCACCACTGGAAGTTTTGCCAGAAGTCTGATGGTCGATAGCTCAACCTGCTCTGGGTCTTTGGGGTTTAGGGAGTCTTCATAGAAGGTCCCCAGAGCGCTGACAGCACTGGAGAGAACACTCATGGGGTGAGCTGATCTTGGGAAGGCCTTGAAAAAGTCCTTTAGGTCTTCCTTCAACAGCGTATGCCTGCGAATCTTGTCTTCAAATTCGCTAAATTCACTCTCCGAGGGAATCTCTCCATAGATAAGCAGGTAAGCAACCTCGAGGAAGCTTTTTTGCTCCGCTAGTTGCTCGATGGGGTATCCGCGGTAGCGAAGAATTCCTGCCTCTCCATCTATATAGGTAATCGCTGATTTGGTGCTGGATGTGTTTACAAATCCCTGATCCAAAGTTGTCAGGCCAACATCCTTCATAAGGCCGGTGAT
>CAJXVY010000045.1 GCA_913062665.1 uncultured Micrococcales bacterium | reverse complement strand
CTGGGGGCGTTGATATTTCTGGTTATGAATATTTCTAACCAGTTATTCCCAACCTCGGCGTTGTGGGGGGCTTTGGCTTCTTTAATGACCGTGCTCGCTGGCATTCTTGGCGAGAGAAATCTTCGCACTCCCGATGATTTGGAAGAGGGTGAGACCAGTTCATGAGTAATAAACCGGGCCGTATGAAAGTTGGAAGCATTGGTGATGGCCTAGAGGGCATCATTTTGGTGAAGGCATTGGCTGGTGCTGGTCACACGGCCGAGGCAATCAGCGTGGAAGCCGATGAATCAATTGAGCGTGCGGACTCACTTTTGCCAAAGGTAGAAATGGTTAGCATGCAAGAGGTGGTTGAGCGCTGCGACCTGATAATTATGGCTATGGATTCTGCCGCCACAGAGGAGGCGGTCACTGGTCTGGCGCAGCTTGGTTATTTTGCTCCGGGCAAGATTGTTCTTCACTGCGCACCAGACAGAGGCTATGCAATCCTGGCAAGTGCTGCCAGAGCAGGGGCTATCCCCATTGCTCTTCATCCAATCGTTGATTTCACCGGAACCAGCGTGGATTTATTGACCTTGCAAGACAGTGTTTGTGCGATAACAGCCCCTGATTCAGTTTTGCCAATCGCGCAGGGTCTTGCAATGGAAATTGGAAGCGATCCGATTGTGATCGCCGAGTACCAGCGACCCGCTTTTGCAGAGGCGTATAGCTCTCTGAATAATTTTCCAAAAATGATTGTCTCGCAGGCTATTAGCGAGTTGGATGCGGAAGAGGTTCCTAGAGTGGTTGACTTGGTAGCACCAATGGCCAGAGCGGCTGTTGAGCGCGCATTGCGTGAGGGTGGATTTAGCCCAAACCCGGAGGATTTTGAGAGTTGAAACAAGTCACTCAGGCGGAACAGCTGAAGCAGCTGATTGCCCAGGCACGTTCTGAGGGCAAAAGGATTGCATTCATCCCCACTATGGGGGCTTTGCATGGCGGGCACCTTTCGCTGGTTGACCAGGTGAGAAGCGAAGAGAATTTTGTAGTTGCCAGCATTTTTGTAAATCCTCTGCAATTCAATGACCCGAGTGATTACGAAAACTATCCACAGTCCCTGGGAGTCGATGCGCGACTGCTCAACGACAGCGGAGTTGACCTTTTATTTTTGCCGGAGCCAGAGACGATTTATCCAGAGTCCCCCAACCTAATTAGCCCCGAAGACATAGGAAGCAATTTGGGTGAGGTTTTAGAGGGGGAGTTCCGACCAGGACATTTTCAAGGAGTGCTCACAGTCGTCTCGAGACTTTTTGATCTGGTCACACCAGATATTGCGGTCTTTGGAAAAAAAGATGCCCAGCAGCTTGCTCTTATTAGACAGATGGTTGCTCACCAGCTCTCCAGTGGTAGAAGAATGCCACTAAAAATAATTGCAGGTGACACTGTTCGTGACGAGCACGGTCTTGCCCTCTCCAGCAGAAATGCAAGATTGGATGCGGATCAGATTGAGATTGCTCGAACAATCAATAGAGCACTCAGCTCCTGTGAAGGCAAGACCGCCAATTCTGCAAAGACTGAAGCCAGGGAGATGCTCCACCCGGATATCAAAGTTGACTACTTGGAGATTGTGGATAGCGAGAGTTTTCAGTCTGTAGATGATGATTACTCGGGCATTACGCTAGCCTTATTTGCTGGTTATGTCGGTGATGTCAGATTGATTGACAACCGCGAAATTTCAATCAAAGGAAGCTAATTGGAGCAAGAGCTAGCAGGAGATGATCTTCCCGAGCAGATGGGCTACCGCTTACAAAAGCGTGAGCAGCTAATTGCAGCAGGTGAGGCATATCCGGTAGGCCTGCCAGTTACCCACTCAATCGAAGAGGTTAAAAACCACTACCCGAATCTAGAAAGTGATGTTTCTACCGGTGAGACAGTGGCGGTTGCCGGTCGAATTATGTTTTTGAGAAATACGGGAAAGCTTTGTTTCGCATCTTTGCAGGCCGGCGGCGGGGCAAGAATTCAGGCCATGATCAGCTTGGACAAAGTAGGTCAAGAGCAATTGGACTTATGGAAAGAGCTTGTAGATCTTGGCGATCACGTGTTTGTAAGTGGCGAGGTAATCACCTCAAAACGCGGAGAGCTTTCGATTTTGGCCGATAGTTGGCAGATGGCAGCCAAGACCATTCGACCAATGCCGAATCTGCACTCCGAGCTTTCTGAAGAGGTTCGGGTCCGAAACCGTTATTTGGATTTGATCGTTAGGGATAAAGCCCGTGAGGTTGTGAAGGTTCGCAGTGAGGTGATGCAGTCACTTAGAAAGACCTTCCATAAGCATGCGTTTACGGAGGTGGAAACACCGATGCTGCAGGTGATGCACGGGGGCGCCTCAGCCAGGCCATTCAAAACTCATATGAATGCCTACGACATGGACCTTTATTTGCGCATAGCACCAGAGCTGTTTTTGAAGAGAGCTGTGGTCGGAGGTCTAGAGCGCGTATTTGAGATAAATAGAAACTTCAGAAATGAGGGAGCCGATAGTTCTCACTCGCCAGAGTTCGCGATGCTGGAGGCCTATGAGGCCTATACCGATTACGACGGCATGGCAGTTTTGACGAAAGAGCTAATTCAAAATGCAGCAAACGACGTCTTTGGGACCACTGTTGTGACTCTGGATGACGAGAGTGAATACGATCTGGGCGGTGATTGGAAGAAAGTTCCAATGTATGAATCGTTGAGCGAAGAAATGGGTGAGGAAATCACACCGGAGACGGATTTGAAAACCCTCAAGAAATTCGCTGACAAGCTCGATATTGAGGTGGCCCATCCATTGCATGGTAAATATGTGGAAGAGCTTTGGGAGCATTTTTACAAATCAAAGCACCCTGAGCCATTTTTTGTAACTGACTTTCCGGTTGACACCTCTCCTCTAACAAGGGATCACCGTAGTAAGCCCGGCGTGGTTGAGAAGTGGGATCTGTATATACGCGGCTTTGAGCAGGCAACGGGATATTCAGAGCTTGTTGATCCAGTCATTCAAAGGGAGCGCTTTGTAGCTCAGGCAGCTTTGGCCGCCGGTGGTGATCCGGAGGCAATGCGCTTGGACGAGGAGTTTTTGAAGGCCCTTGAGTATGGCATGCCACCCAGTGGTGGAATGGGAATGGGCATAGACCGATTGCTGATGTCATTAACTGGTTTGGGAATTCGGGAAACAATTTTGTTCCCTCTTGTTAAGTAAAGCGTGCAAGAAATGAATGGCTGGCAAATTTTAGGCGACGCGATGCTGTCGCTGGTTCCACCTGCCCTGGTGGGACTTTTGTTCTATGTTGTTATGCGCTCGATTATTCGCGCAGATCGCGGTGAGCGCGAGGAATACAGCAGGATTGAGACCGAAGAGCGCAATAATCGCGATCAGTCCTAGTTCACCCGTTGGCGAACACGGGTATTATTCGACCCCCTCATCGGTTTAACATCTCAGTACAGAACTACGGAGGTGTTCAAAGATGTTTGAGAAATTTACCGATAAAGCTCGACGGGTGGTTGTGCTTGCCCAGGAAGAGGCAAAGCTTCTCAATCACAACTACATTGGCACCGAACACATCCTGCTAGGACTGATTCACGAGGGCGAGGGAGTCGCAGCCAAAGCGCTTGAATCACTCAATATTTCCCTGGAGCAGGTTAGAGAACAGGTTCAGGAAATTATCGGCCAGGGCCAGCAGGCACCGAGCGGGCACATTCCGTTCACGCCTCGTGCAAAGAAAGTTTTGGAGCTTAGCCTCAGGGAGGCGTTGCAGCTGGGTCACAGCTATATCGGAACCGAGCACCTGCTTCTTGGACTGATTCGCGAGGGCGAGGGAGTTGCGGCTCAGGTTTTGACCAAGCTTGGTGCCGACACCAACAAGGTAAGGCAACAGGTCATTCAGCTGTTAAGCGGCTACCAGGGAAATGAGACAGTTTCGGTTGGAGCTGACACCCCTCCACCTCAGCAAAAGGGAAGCCAGATTCTTGACCAGTATGGAAAGAACCTGACCCAGGCTGCTGCTGAAGGAAAGCTTGATCCGGTTGTTGGACGTGAGCGCGAGGTAGAGCGCGTAATGCAGATTCTTGCTCGTAGGACCAAGAACAATCCAATCCTGATCGGTGAGCCCGGTGTTGGTAAGACCGCGGTTGTTGAGGGATTGGCACAAGCGATTGTGTCAGGCAACGTTCCTGAAATCCTGCGCGGCAAACAGCTCTATACATTGGACATGGGTTCATTGATAGCTGGTTCTCGCTACCGTGGAGATTTTGAAGAAAGACTAAAAAAGGTCACCAAGGAGATTCGCACCAGAGGTGACATCATCACCTTCATTGATGAGATTCACACCCTGGTAGGTGCTGGTGCCGCAGAGGGTGCTATTGACGCAGCCAGCATTTTGAAGCCTATGCTTGCAAGGGGTGAATTGCAAACAATTGGTGCGACCACATTGGATGAATACCGCAAGCACTTTGAAAAAGATGCAGCATTGGTTCGCAGGTTCCAGACAGTTTTGGTCAATGAGCCATCACCGGCTTTGGCAATCAATATTTTGAAAGGTCTAAGAGACCGCTATGAAAAGCACCACAAGGTCACTATCACTGACGAGGCAGTTGTTGCAGCGGTTTCAATGTCTGATCGTTACATCACCGACAGACAGTTGCCGGATAAGGCAATCGATCTAATCGACGAGGCCGGAGCGAGACTGAAGCTAAGTTTCCTATCAGCCCCGCCGGAGCTCAAGGAAGCACAGCAGAAAGTCGAGGAGGCAAAGCAGGCCAAGGAGCAGGCTATTGCTGACCAGGACTTTGAGCTGGCCGCACAGAAGCGTGATGAGGAGAAAAAGCTCAACGCTGAATCGAAGCAGAAGGAGCAGGAGTTCAGAGACGGAAACGTCGA
>CAJXVY010000044.1 GCA_913062665.1 uncultured Micrococcales bacterium | reverse complement strand
AATTAGGATTGAAGGGTGAGCACAATTAACACTACTCAGACTACCGACAACAAACCAAAGAAGGTGCTTCTGGCAGCACCCAGGGGATACTGCGCTGGGGTAGACAGGGCTGTTATAGCCGTTGAGAAAGCACTTGACCACTACGGGGCTCCTGTTTATGTGAGAAAACAAATTGTTCACAACCAATTCGTGGTTGAGACCCTGGAGCGCAGGGGAGCGGTTTTTGTTGAAGAGGTGGATGAAATTCCAGAGGGTGCGGTAACTATCTTCTCCGCCCACGGTGTTTCCCCTGCTGTGGTAAACGCCGCACAGGAGCGAAACCTGCACACAATTGATGCAACCTGCCCGTTAGTTACCAAGGTTCACAAAGAAGTTCAACGATTTGATCGAGAAGGCTATGACATCTTGCTCATCGGTCACGATGGTCACGAAGAGGTTGAGGGGACAGCTGGCGAGGCCCCTGACGCCGTTCAGCTAATTGACGGTGATGACGATATCGAAAACGTCAAGGTCAGAGATCCTGAAAAAGTCATTTGGCTTAGCCAAACAACACTTAGCGTCGATGAAACCATGGAGACTGTGAATAAGCTTCGAAAGAAATTGCCAACTCTTCAGAACCCGCCGAGTGATGACATTTGCTATGCAACCCAGAACCGCCAGGTTGCAATCAAGAAAATTGGAGCGCAGAGCGATTTGGTAATTGTCGTCGGAAGCGATAACTCATCAAACACCGTCAGGTTGGTTGAGGTAGCTCTTGATGCAGGTGCTAAAGCTGCCTACCGAGTCGAGGACGAGCGAGACCTAAAAGACGAGTGGTTTGAGGGTGTTTCAACAATTGGTGTCTCCAGCGGCGCAAGTGTTCCTGAAATTCTTGTAAACCGAGTGCTTGAGGATATAGCCAAGCGCGGGTTTAACGATGTTGAAACCGTTACCACTGCTGAAGAGGACATTCAGTTTTCTCTTCCGAAAGAATTGCGCAAGGACATCAAAGCTTCAATCGAAAAGCGCGTGGCAGAGCAAAAAGCTAACAGTTAGGCTTTTCCGGCACTTCCAAGTTGCTCACAGGCTTCAACAACTCGATCAGCCATGCCGCTCTCAGCTGCTTTTCCCCAGGATCTTGGATCGTAGGTTTTTTTGTTCCCAACCTCACCATCAATTTTCAATACCCCGTCATAGTTTTTGAGCATGTGATCTGCCACTGGGCGGGTGAATGCGTACTGGGTATCGGTGTCGATGTTCATCTTGATAACACCAAAGCTCACCGCATCGGCGATTTCTTTTTCGCTGGATCCACTGCCACCATGGAACACCAGGTCAAAAGGCATCTTTTTTCCATATTTCTCACCAATAGCTGTCTGAATCTCATTCAATAGTTCTGGCTTCAAAACAACATTTCCTGGTTTGTAAACACCGTGAACATTTCCAAAGGTTAGAGCCGTCATGTAGCGGCCATTCTCTCCAAGGCCAAGCGCCTCTACGGTTTTGATTCCGTCTTCAACTGTGGTGTAAAGGTGCTCTCCGCTCGCCCCGACAACACCGTCTTCCTCTCCGCCAACGGCACCTACCTCAATCTCTAGGATTGAGCCCACGTTTTTCGCTTTGGCTAGAAGGTCTTTGGCAATTTCCAGGTTTTCATCAAGGTCAATTGCACTTCCATCCCACATGTGGCTATTGAAAATTGGCTCTCCGGTAACCTTTACCTGCTCCTCACTGAGCGAAAGCAGTGGGAGAACGAAGCCATCTAGTTGGTCTTTCGCGCAGTGATCGGTGTGAATTGCGACATTGATCCCGTAACTCTGTGCAGCCTCTTTTGCAAAGGCCGCAAAAGCAACCGCACCCTGTACGCGATTTTTCTTATTCGCACCGCTCCAGTAGTCAGCTCCACCGGTGGAAACCTGGATGATGCCATTTGAGCCAGCTCTCTCAAAACCCTCAAGGGCGGCGTTCAGAGTTTGTGAGCTGGAGACATTAATCGCTGGGTATGCGAACCCACCGTTTTTTGCCTGATCTAGCATTTGCAGGTACTGCTCTTGGTTTACTACTGGCATTTCTCTCCTAATGTTCAAACTCTGCCGGCTCACGAAGCGAGGCAGAAAGATCTGGGTTTTCTAACACAACCCCTATTGGCAGGTTATCAATTGATTTCAAACCACTGGTAGGTTGCTGAACTTTTGCTCCACCCCATCGAACTGCTTCTTTGACACCTTTAGCAATGTCAAAACCGACTCCATACAACTCGGTGTCATCTGTCTGGTTCTGCATCACAGCCGAAAGGAATCCTGCAACTGTTGAATCTCCAGCTCCTACGGTGTTGATGACACGAACCGGGGGAGTAAAGGCATGCACCGCATCAGTTTTTGTCACAGCTAGCATTCCGTCAACACCCAGAGACGCAAGCACGCACTCAACACCCCAGCTGTTGAGCTCCCTGGCTGCCTCGACTACATCATTTAGCGTGTTCAGGGTCCTCCCCACACAACTTGCAAGCTCCTCACCATTTGGTTTCATGATTGTGGCAACACCTTTTCTGGCCCAATACCTGAGCGGATCTCCGCTGGTGTCCAAAACCACCTTCACACCCATGGCCTTCGCCTGCTCGAACAGCGGAACGAGGTCAACAACCTCATCAGTTTCGATAATTTTTGGGTGCGCTCCCGCCACAACTAGCCATTGAGCATCGTTTTCTCTAAGAAGTTTCAATGTCAGTGAAACCACTTCGTCCCAGTCCGATTGCTTCAATGGACGCGGGTGTTCATTCACCTTGGTTGTTGGCCCGTTGTTTTCGATGATGGTGGTGGAGACCCTGAGTGTTCCATCAACCCAGAGTGGAACCAAAAAACTTGTTGAACCAGTTCTCTCCAATACCGCGGGATCAGCATCGCCAATTGGGACGACCCCAGGGGCGCTTATATCTGCCAGCTCTAGAGCTCTGGAGACGTTGATACCTTTTCCGGCCAGTTCCTCATTAACGTCATCCGCACGATTGACTCCTCCTTCAACCAGTCTTTTTACAAAGTAGGTTCGATCCAGGGTAGGCGAGGGGGTCAGAGTGATAATTGGTGATTTTTCGCCGGACAAATGGACTCCTTATTTTTCCGGATAAGAACTGTCTTCAGCGGAAACTTCTTCGTCGCGCGGCCTTAGCAGAAAAGTATATACACAGCCTGCTATCTATTCCTCATCTGCCGTTAGTTCTGGCTTAGTGAAATTGGAAGTCGCCTCCTCAATTTCCTCCAGAACAGGTATCTCTCTTCCCCCGCTCAGTGAGTCTCGAGATTGCTCGTTTACCTGCCTGGTTGCGGTAAGCATATTCCTCTCCAAAGATGAGGCGAAGGCGTTGTATGCGGTAACCGAGCTGTTCAGTTCTTTTCCAAGTTTTTGGGCGTGCTCGGCAACCACTCTCACGGTTCTATAGAGCTTTGATCCCAAATCCAAAACCTCCTGGATTGTCTCCTCTGCCGCCTGCTGTCTCCATGCATAAGAAATTGTTTTGATTGCTGAGTAAAAACTCACTGGAGAAACAACCGCAACTCTTTTTTCAAACGCTTCCTCTAATAATCCCGGTTCAGACTCCAGAGTTGCCGAAAGCAGCGACTCACTTGGCATAAACATGATTGTGAATTCAGGGGATTCGGGAAGGCCTGAGTAGTAGTCCTTTTTGCTTATCTCGTCAATTCGTGCCTTGACGTCCTTGGCACTTTGATTGAGTAACTGGTCCCTGCGACTGAGCTCTGAGTCATCGCTTAGTTCACTGATTTCGAATGCGCGCTGATAGTTATTGAAGGGAACCTTTGAATCAACGGCGACGTACTTGCCATCTGGCATATGGATAACAACGTCCGGTTTTATGGTTTTGCCATCACTGTTTTCCGAGTTGTACTGCTCATAAAAATCAACATGTTTTACCATTCCTGTCTGCTCAAGCAACCTGCGCAGCGTGAGCTCTCCCCACTGTCCTCTGACCTGGTTGTTACTCATGGCACCTGCAAGCACCCGAGTGGTGTTCTGTAGCTCCTGCTGAGCAGTATGAGAGCTTCGTAGCTGTTCTTTGATTGTGGTGAATTGCTCAGTGCGCTCGCGCTCTAGTTCAGAGACAATTTTTTGCATTTGATCGAGCCTGTCTTTGACAGGAGCAAGCTCCTGTAAAACCTTGTTTTGCTCTTGCTCACGTTTTCTCGCCTGCTCTTGCTGATCCTGCATGGAGGCAATCTGCTCTCGCAGGGCCGATTCATTTGCTTTGGCGGTGGCAAGCTCAATCTCCAAGCTTCCAGCATCCTTTTTTCTGAACACAAAGAATCCGACGACTAATCCAATTGCCAGGCCAAGCGCGAGACCAATAAGTATTGATAGAACATCCATAGGACAACTATCGCAGTGGATAGAGACATTTAGTTTTTAGAACACAGTTTTTATTCGCTCTGAAGTTTTTTGCATCAAATCTTCCAACGACTCGACATCATGTCGGTCAGCCATATGCAGAACAATCCGCGCGCAGGCATCGCTGTCGGCCAAAGCGTCGTGATGATTGAATTCCTCGTGGCCTATGGCGTAGGCAACCGAATTCAATCTGTAGGAATCAAGGTTGTAGGTCTTTCTCGACATTCTCAGAGAACAACCGTATGAATAATTGGGCAGATCGAAATTAATTGCCTCGGCGCTTGCCCTGAGCACACCCATATCAAAACCCGCATTATGCGCAATCAAGGTATCCGATTCGGCAAACAGCATCAGTTCTATGATCGCCTCCTCCCAATCAGGTGCGTCAATGACCATCTCCGGGGTTATCCCGTGGACAGAAATATTTGTCGAATTGAAAAAATCATTTGGAAATGGGGGTTTGAAAAGCATCGAGAGGCTGTCTGTAATTTCACCGCTTCGGACTTTCACTAAACCAACCGCGCATGGCGATGCTGGTGATTTATTTGCCGTTTCAAAATCTATGGCGGTGAAGTTCAATGACACATCTTCCATTAAACTCCTCGAGTGGCCCTA
>CAJXVY010000043.1 GCA_913062665.1 uncultured Micrococcales bacterium | reverse complement strand
TTTGATCAGCCGGTTAGTGTCCGCTTTCTGCCAAAGTCTGCCAATTGGAGTTTTGGTAAGTCAGGTTTCAGGGTTGGTCATATATTTGGCAGCAGCGGGGATTTCAGCGCTAGAGCGACAGTTGAGTTTCAGGTCGATTACAAACCAATTGGAAGCCCTTGGGTTATCAATGCTGGCTCAATTTCAGTTAGTAGCAATTCCCTGCTCATAACAGCTCTTCCGTTGCCTCGGGAAACTCGATTGATTGGCTAGGAAGCCTGAAGCCAATATTCAGGTTGTTATCACCAAGCCTTCAGAAATGGCTGGCATGCTAAAACTGTTTTGAAAGGAGCAAATGATGCACGAACGCTCTTCGGGCCAGTTTTTGTATTACCCCGTTGAATCAAAAAAGGCAGATTCGCCTAAGTCAAAAAAATCGACCAGGGCACTGGCGATGAGTGTAATTGCGGCTTTTGCGGCGCTTACTGGGGGCGCGATTGGCGCCGGAGCCTCGCTAGTTGCCTTTAGTTCCATGCAAGCCCCAGCTCCTGTCGTTGTAAACAACACTGAGGCTGTCAACTGGGTGACTGGCGCGGCCGTTGCAGCCAGTCCGTCGGTTGTCACTCTCAGCGTTACAAGTTCCACTGGAAGTGGTAACGGAAGCGGAGTGATGATCACCGAGGATGGATACGCTCTAACAAATTCCCATGTAGTCACACTCGGTGGCTCAACAAATGATGTAAATGTCACAGCCCAAGCTTGGGATGGAAGAGTTTATGACGCAGAGGTTATTGGGACTGATCCCACAAATGACATTGCAGTGATTCGCTTGATTGGATCTGAGAGCTTCCAACCCATACAAATCAAGGACTCTGACGGGCTGAATGTCGGAGAGCCAGTGGTTGCTATTGGCGCTCCGCTGGGCTTGAGTTCAACTGTTACACAGGGAATTGTTTCAGCACTGAACAGAACGATTCAAGTTGCTAGCAGCGAAGTTGAGGATGGAAATGGCTCAGGATTGCGATTTTGGGACGGATTCTCGCAAAGGCCTATCAACTTACAGGTGATTCAAACAGATGCAGCAATTAACCCCGGAAATTCCGGAGGCGCATTGGTCGACCAGCAGGGAAGCTTGGTGGGCATCAACGTTGCGATTGCAACTAGTGGCTCTAGCGGCAATATTGGAGTTGGCTTTGCAATTCCCGCAAATACGGCGTTGAGAATTTCTGATGAAATTATTGAAAAAGGTTTTGCAAGCCACGGTCTATTGGGTGCGCTTGTCACCGACAGTGTGATTCCAAACTCAAGCTTCGCTTCAGGTGCCGAGATAGTTGAGCTCACCCCGGGCGGAGCAGCAGAACTTGCTGGGTTGCAGCCAGGGGATGTTGTTGTGCTGTTTGATGGGCAGAGAATTGAGGGAAGTGGCGAACTAACTGCAGCCGTAAGGGCCCAGCCGGCAGGAGCTGAAGTTGAAATTGAGGCGCTCAGAGCTGGCCAGAGGCTAAGTTTCGTTGCAACCCTTGGCGACAGCAGGGACTTAGAATCAAACTGATGGAAGAGCTAAAGGAAAAACAGGAACTTCTTGAGGGCGGCGACCACGAGCGCTACTCACATTACGTTCAGAAAAACAAAATAACCGAAAGCGCGGTTATGGGAACACCAGTAATCGCCCTCTGCGGAAAAAAGTGGGTGCCCGGCCGAGACCCGGAGAAGTTTCCCGTTTGTCCTGATTGCAAGCGAATTTACGAGAGCATCAAGAAGTAGCAACTGACAGAACTGGTTCTCCATCACTGAGTCTTCTCGCGGTAGAGGGCAGTTCTGAAAGGGAGAGAGCGAATCTCTCACGAGCTTTTTCGAGGCTTGGCACGTCCAGGATTGAGCCATCGCTTGTGTATCTCATCTGAAGCGATCTCCCTTGAGCGTTGTCATTCGGCCGCGATATTAGGTCAAGTGTGGCGAACTTATTTTCAATCACTCGGGTGGCTACCTTTCGACCAGGCAGGTTAGTTTTTCCCGAGGATTTTTTTGAAACATCAATCCAGTTTCCATCATCTTTTTTTGAAACGAGTTTGAAAACAAAGCCAGCTGTAGGAGCACCGCTTCCGGTGACCAAAGATGTTCCCACCCCGTAGCTATCAACAGGATATGCGGCCAATGCCGCGATTGCATCCTCATCTAAATCATTTGTGACGGTGATTTTGGCATCTCTTGCGCCCAGTTGATCCAATTGGTGCCTGACCCTCTGAGTTGTCTCTGCGAGATCACCGGAGTCAATTCGAACATTTCCCAGTTTGCCGGCTGTCATCTCCACAGCAGCGCTGACTGCTGTCTCAACGTCAAAGGTGTCAACTAGGAAGGTAGTTTTTTCACCCATTGCTTGCAATTGAGCTTCGAAAGCATCTCTCTCACTATCAAAGAGAAGGGTGAATGCATGCCCACTGGTTCCAAGGGTTGGTATTCCATAGCTCAGTTGCGCCTGCAAATTGCTCGTCGCGTCGAATCCAGCTATGTAGCTTGCCCTTGCAGCCGCAACAGCAGCGTCCTCATTGGCCCTTCTCGATCCCATTTCAATCAGTTTGCGGTCACCTGCTGCTATGCGCATTCTGGCAGCAGCACTCGCCACAGCTGAGTCATAATTCAAAACCGACAAAACCAGCGTTTCCAGAACAACGCATTCGGCAAAGCTTCCCGAGATAGTCAGCACCGGAGAGTTCCCGAAATAAATCTCACCCTCGTGAAAACCCTCTATTTCTCCGGTAAACGAGTAATCAGCCAGCCAGTTGAGCGTCTTTTTGCTGACAATTTTTTCGGATTCTAGAAATTTCAACTGTTCGTCCGTGAACCGGAAGTTTTTTATTTGTTCAATTAGTCGACCAACTCCTGCAAAAACTCCAAATCTTCTACCAGCCGGTAGCGAGCGAGAAAAAACTTCGAAAACCACCTGCTTATCTGCCTTACCAGACTGAAGGGCGGCATCTAACATCGTTAGTTCATAACGATCCGTCTTTAGAGCACTGGTCATTCCAACAGGTTACACTCCGCTGCAATCAACAGAGAAGCAACGTCAAACAATAGACTGTCAACGTGAACCAGGCCCCTATTGGAATTTTCGACTCCGGCGTCGGTGGGCTAACCGTGGCAAGAGCGATTATCGACCAATTACCCCATGAGTCAATTATTTATTTGGGTGACACTGCAAACTCTCCGTATGGTCCAAAAACCATCCCCGAGGTTCGTAGGTTAGCTCTTGAGGTTATGGATCAGTTGGTGGAGATGGGAGTGAAGATGTTAGTCATTGCCTGCAATTCCGCTTCTTCCGCTGTGCTTAGGGACGCCCGAGAGCGCTATACCGAGGAAAAGGGCATCCCGGTGGTAGAGGTGATTCAACCTGCTGTTCGCAAGGCGGTGTCCACTTCCAAAAATGGTCGGGTTGGCGTGATTGGGACGAATGCCACGATATCTTCGAAGAGTTACGATGACGCCTTTGCCGCGGCATTGAATCTGGATATCTCATCAGCAGCCTGTCCAGATTTTGTCGACTTCGTCGAGCGAGGGGAAACCAGCGGAGAGGCATTACTTGAGGTAGCGAGAGGCTATTTACAACCCCTCAAGGAGAAAGATATCGACACTCTTGTCCTTGGCTGCACCCATTATCCGCTGCTCACCGCGGCTATCGGATTTGTGATGGGTGAGGGAGTTAACCTGGTTAGCAGCGCCGAGGAAACGGCAGGGGATGTTTTTCGAGTTCTTACCGAACATCAATTACTCGCTCCGAATGAAACCTCTCCGAGTTACAGGTTTCTTTCCACTGGAACCAAGCAAGAATTCGAACTATTGGCCAAGAGGTTTTTAGGCCCTGAGGTATTGGGCGTAGAGCAGATTGAGAGGAAAAACAGTGTCTAGACCAAATAATCGAGCGGAAGACCAGCTGAGAGGTGTGAATATTGACTTGGGCTGGAGTGAGCATGCCGAGGGCTCTGCGCTGATCAGTTTCGGGTCTACCAAGGTTCTCTGCACCGCAAGTTTTACTCCCGGGGTCCCGAGGTTCAAAAAAGACTCAGGCGAGGGTTGGGTGACAGCAGAGTACTCAATGCTTCCCAGAGCCACCCACGACCGAAGCGACAGGGAGAGCGTTCGGGGAAAAATTGGCGGAAGAACTCACGAGATATCGAGACTAATTGGAAGAGCACTTAGGTCGGTGATTGATTTCAAATCGCTTGGTGAGAACACAATTGTCATTGATTGTGATGTACTGCAGGCTGATGGCGGGACAAGAACCGCCGCAATTACTGGAGGCTTTGTTGCCCTGGCTCAGGCCATTGATTACGGATACTCAAAAAAAATGATCAGTGGCCAATCACCACTAATTGACACCGTTAGCGCGGTGTCGGTAGGGGTTGTCGACGGCAAGCTGTTGACTGATTTGGAGTATGTAGAGGATGTCAGGGCTGAAACTGACATGAATGTGGTGACAACCGGAAGAGGATTATTTGTTGAGGTTCAGGGAACGGCCGAGGGGGCTCCATTTTCAGACGAGGAGTTGAATGGTCTTTTGAAGCTTGCAAAAAAAGCCACTTCAGAGCTGACGGATATTCAAAAGTCGACACTCGGTGAAACGCTGCGGCTTCGATGAAGATTCAGCTGGCAACCGGCAATACCCACAAAATCGATGAGGTTCGGGCCATTCTTGGTGAAAACTTAGGAATCGAGCTCATTGGATACAGCGGCCAGGAGCCGGTTGAAAATGGAGTGAGTTTCTATGAAAACGCTCTGATCAAGGCTCGCTCTGCATTTCAAGCCACCAAAATACCAACAATCGCAGATGACTCTGGGTTAGCAGTTGAGGTAATGGGGGGCGCTCCTGGAATTTTGTCAGCTCGGTGGAGTGGCGAGAAAGATGACGCAAAAAATCGCGAGCTCCTGCTTTCACAAATGAAAGATATGGACCATCGGGAGGCCAGTTTCATTTGTTCAATTGCATACGTGAACAACGAGGGGGAACACGGATTTACTGGAGTTTGGAGTGGAGAGCTCTCCAGAGAGCCAAGAGGAGAGGGAGGTTTTGGCTATGATCCAATTTTTATCCCCCAGGG
>CAJXVY010000042.1 GCA_913062665.1 uncultured Micrococcales bacterium | reverse complement strand
GCTCACGCTCTCGATATTGCAGATATCAATTGTGAGTTCGGCAAGTGTTTGGCTTACATCGATTGAGTTCATGAAATCAAGCGTAGCCTGTAAAGTTATGGCAGTTATGACTGAGAAATACATTGATTCGATGGCCTGGGGCCACGGACTGGCGACTTTTGACTCCAACGGCGAGATACTTGACACCTGGTATCCCGAACCAAAGCTTGGCAAAGCGCCAGAGGACGACACGCAGTGGTTTGCCCCGGCATCAATTGAGGGAATGGCAGAAAAAGACAGCCTGCGGGAAGTTGAGACCAAGCCAATTCGGACAGAAATTGATCTAACTCTCGCTGTTACAAGCGTCTCCGATGCTTATTTGCGTCTGCACCTGCTCTCCCATTGCCTTGTAACTCCGAACTCAATTAATCTCGAGGGTCTATTCGCCAATCTGCCAAATGTTGTTTTTACCAACAAGGGCCCGGTGAATCAGAATGTCTATTCAAAAAAAATTGCGGCATTTAGAAAAGCCGGCATTTTTGTTGTGAATATCGATAAATTCCCAAGGATGGTGGACTACGTTTCACCTGAAAAGGTTCGAATTGGGGATGGATCCAGGATTCGTCTCGGAGCCCACCTGGCTCCAGGCACGGTCGTGATGCATGAGGGGTTTGTAAATTTCAACGCCGGAACGCTTGGCACCTCAATGGTCGAGGGCAGAATCTCACAGGGTGTCGTGGTTGACGATGGAAGCGACATTGGAGGTGGAGCTTCGATCATGGGAACACTCAGTGGTGGAGGAAAACACAAAATTTCCGTTGGCAAAAGAAGCCTGCTGGGAGCGAACAGCGGCCTTGGCATATCTCTGGGTGATGACTGCGTTTTAGAGGCGGGACTTTATTTGACGGCTGGGACCAAGCTGGCACTCATCGCAGGCGATGGTCAGCAAGAAGTCAAAGCAAGCGAGCTCAGTGGAAAAAACAATTTGCTCTTTCGAAGAAATTCGCTAACGGGAGCGGTGGAGGCTCTTCCTCGTGAAGGGGCTGGGATCACCCTAAATAGCCTGCTGCATTAATCGCCGGTAACTGAATCCCAGCCTTGCGGTTGAATCAATTGTTCGTCCAGGGTCAGCTCTGCATCCCCCTGCAAAACACTCCCTATCCGCTTGAAGCCTTTCGGAACCTGAGCGTCAGGAGGAAAGGTTGCAAGCAATGAGTGGTCTTCGCCTCCATGCAAAACCCAAGGGAGCGTTGAAGCTTCGATACTGAGTGCAGCCTGTTCCAAGACTGCCTGAAAACCCAAGAGACTCGAGGATTCAATGTTGATTTTCACTTCACTCGCCTCAGCCAAACGCTTGGCATCGGTAGAAAGACCATCGCTTATATCCATCATTGAAGTTGCACCCTGCTCGTTTGCAAGTTTTCCAAGTTCTATCGGGGGGATTGGACTTCGTTGAATGTTCACCAGCTCGTCATAACTTCGGGCATATTGCGGGTCGGGGTGTTGCAACAGTGCTAACCCTGCGGCAGCCTTGCCCAAGGTTCCGCCCACAAACAATCCATCTCCAGGTTGAGCATTCGATCTAACGACTGGCCTCAGCCCATCCAGATCACCAAAAGCTGTTACTGAAATAAAGCCCTGCTCAGAAGTTGCCAAATCTCCTCCTACAATTCCAGAACCAGAAGCAAGGGTCTCAGAAGCCAGTTGGAGCCCTCTGACAAATTCAGTTAGCCACTCAATTTCAGTTTCCGCCCGGACACTTAGTGCAACGACAGCCCCAGTCGGGATTCCTCCCATGGCGGCAATGTCCGCATAATTGGTTGCTATTGCCTTCCAGCCAAGCTCGAAAGCTGAAGAAAAATCTAAACGAAAATCGTGATTTTCTATCATTGTGTCGGTGCTTACGAGATAGTTACCACCGGGTGCTTTCATAAGCGCCGCGTCATCACCGCTACCAATGATTGCAAACTCTGATGCTTTCAGCGGCGCGAGAGCTCTCTTGAGCGACTCTTTTTCACCTAATTCGAAGATTGTTGGCACGGAAACAAAGGTAACCTGTTTCAGATGAAATTTTTGCTTCTGTTGCCAATTCTTATGCTCACAGCATGCACACCGCTGGTCTCGCTGGAAGCGGCAGAGAATGCTAACGATCCTTCCTGTGCCGAGATATCCGTGCGAGTGCCGGATGTTATAGGACCACATGATCGGAAATACACAAACGCCCAGGCGACTGCTGCCTGGGGTGACCCGACCGCAATCATTTACCGTTGCGGTCTTGAGCCGGTTCAAGCTTCGACTTTGCCCTGTGTGACTGCTGGTGAGGTTGATTGGTTGATAGATGACTCACAAGCCCCAAGTTTTCGATTCATAACCTTTGGTCGATCACCAGCGACTGAAATCATTGTTGATTCAGAGCGGGCAAGCGGCATAACCACGCTGGAGGAGCTGTCACCTGCAGTATCAGCTGTCCCTGCAGAAAAATTCTGCACCGTTATCGAATAGCTCGCTCAATCAGTTTGGCGATTAGCTCTGGATAGTCAATTCCTGACTCTTTGAATAGCTTCGGGTACATCGAAATCGGAGTAAAACCGGGCATTGTGTTTACCTCGCTGAGAAGCCAACCAGAGTCGGTGTAGAAAAAATCAACTCTTGCCAAACCGCTACACCCCAGCGCCAAAAAAGCGGATCTTGCGAGCTCTTGGGCCTCTTTCAATTCAATATCTGTGAGCTCTGCTGGAACAGTAAGCCTTGCGGTGTCCGATAGATACTTTGCTTGATAGTCATAGATACCTCCCCCGCCAACGGTTATCTCCCCCGCAACTGAGGTAAGTAATTCACCCCCGATATCCTCCAATACCGCTAGTTCAATCTCTCGACCAATCAGCCTTGGCTCAATCAGCACGCGACTATCTTGCTCGAATGCAAGTCTTAACGAATCAAGCAGCTGATTAGAATTTTCCGAGACACTCACACCCACGCTGGAACCACTTTTGGCAGGTTTTACAACCACCGGATACTCAACGACCTTGTCCAAGTTTTGAAGAGTTTGCTCGGGATTATCTAAAAACTGATCGTGGTTTATCACCTGCTCATCACAAACTGGAATGCCAGCCTCTCTGGCAAGTTTTTTTGTCAGCTGCTTGTCCATGGCCACCGCGGAGGCGGCTACCCCATTACCGACATAGGGAATATGACAAAGCTGAAGCAATCCCTGAATTGATCCATCCTCCCCATTGTCACCATGCAACAACGGCAGACAGACATCAATCTCTCCAATCGGAATCAGCTCCCTGTATTCAAAATAGGCAAGCTCTCCCCCGCCGAATGGCCAGAGAATTTCCAAATCATTGTCTTCAAGCACCGGTGAGTCACTTAGTCTCCACTCTCCAACCTCTGGCAGAAGAATGTGTTTACCTTCGGGCGTTATACCAACAAGTATTACCTCGTGCTCGGCATCGATTGACTCTAAGACAGCCTTAGTGGTAACCAGAGAGACGCTGTGTTCGGAGGACTCTCCCCCGCAAATAACTAGCACTCTCATTCGATTTCCGCCTCTTCGGTCTCATGGGTTAATTTATTTCCAAAATCCGCTACCTGCATTTTTCCATCAATGACTTGACTGAGTTGCTCGATGATCGGAAGACTCAAACCTTTTTCCTGAGCCAGTGCCAAAACTGGCTCAACCGAAGATAATCCTTCGGCGGTCTGCTTCATAAGCTTCATGACCTCTCGCTTTGAATACCCCTTTCCCAGCATCTCGCCGGCTCTGTGGTTTCGAGAGAGATTAGATTCTCCAGTTGCAACCAAATCACCTAATCCTGCCAACCCGTACATGGTTCGACGCTGTGCCCCAAGCTCCACTGCAAAACGGGTTATCTCACTGAGCCCCCTGGTCAGGATGCTGGCCTTGGTGTTCTGACCATGGCCGACACCGCTTACGATTCCCAAAGCCAGAGCAATAAGGTTTTTCAAAACTCCACCAAGCTCGGTGCCGATTACATCTTCATTTGCAAAAACAGTGAAGTAATCATTTGATGACGCTTTGGCAACAGCCATTGCGTTATCGAGATTGGAGCAGGCGGCAACACTTGCAGCTGGTTGCTGTTGAGCAATCTCCAAAGCCAGGTTGGGCCCACTTACAACGACCACCTTTGATTGATCTATGCCAGTCGATTCGGTTATCAGTTGGCTCATCCGCTGCTGAGAGTTGGGCTCCAGGCCCTTCATCAGGCTTACAACCAGTGTGGATCCAAATAAGTCATTATTTTCTTCCAAAAACTCTCTTAGGGTCGAAGAGGGTATCGCTAAATAAACCTGCTCGGCATCTGTAACCGCTACAGCGAGATCGTTGGTTGCTGTAATGGATGGCGGAAGAGTGATTCCTGGAAGATAGTCCGAATTTCTTTTGTGAGTATTGATTTCATCGGCTAAGTCAGCTCGTCGAGAGTAAAGAGTAACCTCATTGCCGCTGTCGGCAAGAATTTTTGCGTAGGTGGTACCCCAGCTACCAGCTCCGATCACTGCAAGTTTCATTTTTGCTTCTTCCGGTAGTTACCGTAAGCCGCTTGACCGCTTTCCTTCGGGTCCCACCTCTTCACGGGAGGAGTTCCCGGGCGAATCTTTGTTAGTTCATCTGTGATTGCCTGCATAACCTTTTCGGTGGCCTCTGACATTTTCTCGGGGCCGTCAGTTGGCTTGTATTTGGACAAATCAATCTGCTGCCCAACTTGAATCAAAACTTTCTTGAAAGGCGAGGGCCTAAATTTCTTACTGTACCTCGGGAGCACTTTTTCAACTCCGTGATGTGCAACAGGATAAACCGGAACGCCGCTTTCAATAGCCAATCTAATGGCGCCTGTTCTACCACGCATTGGCCAGAGGTCAGGATCTCTGGTGAGAGTTCCTTCGGGGAACATGATTATTGTGTGACCAGCCTCAAGGTAGGCCTTGGCTGCTGCAAGCGAATCCTGGTTCGATCTTCCCTGCCTGTATATGGGAACCTGCCCAACATAGGGAAGAATTCTTCCGAATAGCGGAATCCTAAAAAGACTTTCCTTCGCAAGAAAATGAGGGGCTCGACCCAACTGAACGAATATGAAATATGCCATAGCCAGTGGATCAGCGTAGCTTGTGTGGTTGCTAACCAAAATATAGGAACCCTTTTTCGGAAGATTCTCTAGGCCCCTTGGGACAGTCTTGAAAAAAAGTCTGAAAAG
>CAJXVY010000041.1 GCA_913062665.1 uncultured Micrococcales bacterium | reverse complement strand
GCGGTCTTTGGTCAACTAGAACTTTAGCGGCGATTAGACCTATTAGGCAAGTTCTTTTTTCTCAAAAGCTCGAACCTGCTGTCCCCAAAATCGAGGGCGGTAGCAGCGGGTGGAGGAGCAATCGGCCCAGCAAGCTCCGCAAGCAATTCGCTATCGGGATCAACCTGATAAAACTCTGCTTTGCGCTCGGCTCGTCCAAGTAGATCCCTGACCTTTTTTTCGCGTCCGGTTGGAACCAATGAAATCATTTCTCCGTGACGGCCGGCGCGACCAGTTCTTCCAGCTCTGTGAAGGTATGTTTTGTATTCTTCTGGCAGGTCAAGCTGAATGACTAATTTCACATCATCCACGTGAATACCCCTAGCGGCAACGTCAGTTGCCACCATAACTCGGGCGGAACCCTTGCTGAAGCGCTCTAGGTTGCGGTTTCTTTGAGCCTGGTTTAGATCTCCATGCAACCTTGCGGCTGGAACACCGTTCTCGGTTAGCGATTCACTTAGCCTCTCGGCAGTGGTTCTGGTGCGAACAAAAATGATTGATCTTCCAGATCCTTGGACCAACCGGTGCAGAACAGCTGAGCGGTCTCTGGGGTCAAGGGTTAGAACTCGGTGAGAAATGTTTGCTGTGTCAGCATCCTCCCCCGGAACCTCATAAACGAAAGGATTGGACAGATAAGACTTCACAATTGAGTCAACCGCTTTATCCAAAGTCGCTGAGAACAGAAGCTTCTGTGAGCCCTCGCATTGATCCAGAATTCTCCGCAACGGCTCAATAAAGCCAAGCTCACTCATGTGGTCAGCCTCGTCAACGATTACCGTGTCTACTGCCTCAAGGGTAATAATTCTCTGCTTGATTAGATCCTCTAGACGACCAGGTGTAGCAATAACAACGTCTACTCCACGGTTCAAAGCAATTTCCTGCTTGCGCTGAGGAACACCTCCGTAAACAGTCGCGGTGAAGAAGCCGACAGATTTAGCAATTGGAGCAATGGTTCTGTTGATTTGGTCTGCCAGCTCTCTGGTTGGCGCCAGAACAAGTGCGCGTGGGGTTCCAGGGATTCGTGGCACGGAACCGATGTTGGCAAGCTTGCTAATCAGTGGAGCACCAAAGGCGATGGTCTTTCCGCTTCCTGTTTTGCCTCGACCCAAGATATCCCTTCCGCTCATTGCGGCAGGAATTGTTGCCTCTTGAATTGGAAAAGGAACAGATGCACCCATTTTGGCAAGCTCGGTGACAATCTTGTCGTGCAACCCCATTGACTGGAAAGTCTCGTGAGACTCAATTAGTTCCGCGGTTGACTGCAGTCGGCTCAGTACTTTGTCTCCGTCAAAAGTCTTGCCAGAAGCATTATTTTTGCGGGCATTTGCAAAAGCCTGCTCACGTATTCGGTCACGGCTCTCACGACCTTTTCGGATGTCTTTAGATTTAGGTCGGTGAGAGTCTCTGCCTCTGCCTTCCTGAAAATCTCTGAATTTTGGTTTTCCAGAATGTTGCTTCGACTTGGGTTTGAAATCATTTTTTGGGCGACCTTTGGAGGCTGCCGAATTATGCCTGGGCTTACGTTTACCGGGCATAGTATTTAGTGTCTTTTGCATTAGGGGTGGTCTCTTCTCGGTGGGTGTCACCGGAATCCCAGGCGCACAACCTTTCCAGCCTAGCCCCTTGGTGCATTAATTACTAGGTTTCTCTGGAATGATGCCTCGAAGAGCTAACGCGGTGTGCAGGTGCCTATCGCTTGGTTCAACCAAAACCTCACCGTCTTCAAATGCGATTACTGGGATGTTCTTGCGACCGCTGAGCTTCTCAGCCTCGTCTGCTAGGTCTTTGCTTTGCTCAACATCGTTCTCTTCAAACTCGACGTTGAAGCTGTTCAACAAAGCCTTTGAGCGCCTGCAATCTGGGCACCAATCTGCTCCGAAATATCTAACCTGTGACATCACTACCTCAATCTATATTCTTCATTCAGCCTAAACTTGCCATCCACATAGCTAATTCCTCTTAGGTCACTAATTACTATTTCTTTCTCGGTATATTCCAAAATTTCTTCTCCCACACCAATCACCAAACCTGCCCCACTGGCCCATCCCGCTTGCACTCCAGCAATCGCATCTTCCAAAACCAAGCATTTCGCCGACTCAACCCCCAAACGCTCGGCTCCAACCCTGTAGGGCTCTCCATCAGGTTTACCCTTGGTCACCTGATCTGCTGTGACGATTTCCTTCGGATATTCGATTCCAGCGGCAGTCAGCCTTGCGACACCGAGCTCGTAGTAGGCAGAGGTGCAGACGTTCCACTTGCCCTTTGGGATTGATCGTGTGAGTTCTATCGCACCCTCAAGAGCGACTGTTTCATCCGCATGCTCAAGTTCCAACTCATCAATTAATTTTGTAGCCTCGGCAAATCTCTCTTCAGAAACCTCCTCGGCCACGATGTCTGCAGCGCGCCTTCCGTGAAGTCTATTTGTGTAAACAAAGCCAGGGTTAGCAAGCTCGCCCCACTTATTCCATGCTTTGACTACCGCTTTTTTGGAATCAACCAACACTCCGTCATTATCGAATAGGCAAGCGTCTATGCCCTCAAGAATCAATCTTCGTCCTTACTGGTTGCCACAAGTTGGAAAACAAACCCGAACATCGCCATAGCAACAATCACAACAGCGGGTAGAAACTCACCAAAAAATATTGTCGAATCAAATGCAACCGTAAAGTCACCAGGGTTATACGGTTCTCGGCCATCGTATGAGGGTCTTTCAACAAAGCTGTTGACTGCACCAAGAGCCATGGTGATTGAAACAAAAAAGCTTATTGCCATCCAAACAATCGCTAACACGCTGTTTAGATTCGCGGCCCCCTTGGCAGCAGTTGGCTCACCGGTCTTTTTTGCATAAGCCAAGGCTTCACCAGACTTATTTGCGCCGAACCAGATCGAAAAACCAAGTAGAGCAATCAAGATGACCACGGTCCACTGTTCAAAAGTGTCGAAAATATCAAAGATTGCCAGCCCAATTATCACGCCTAGGGCAGCACCGGTGATGGGTGATGCAAAACCAAAAGCTAGAGCCTTGCTTGCTTGCTGTTCAGTCATTTTCCACCTCCGGCTTGATTACAAAACCTCGTAAAACAACAAATAGTAAAAGCCCGGCGGAGAGCAGAATTGGAACATACGTCGCAAATATCCTCACAGCCGGATCTGCCCCAGTTCCCTGCGCGAGAGAGCTAACAAAAGTTGCGAAAGCGAAAACTACGCCCAACAACAGAGCAATTATTACTGCAATAAAACTCCAAACCGACGCTGTCTTCACCAGCCTGTTCTCTGCCTGCATGGCCGTTGCCCTTCTGGCTATCTGTCTTGCCCATAGGGCAGTCATTGCAAAAACCAGAATCGCTGTCAGGTTCATATAAGTGCTGGGGTGAATGACTGGATCATAAATTGAGTCATAGTAGGTAAAGGGCTCATCAGTCTTAAGTGGGGCCTCCTCCTCAACCAGTTCATATCGGTAATCGTCGTAAAACAAATCGCTGTAAATAGCAAGCACGGTTATTGCCCACCAACTTGTGGCGCCAATTGCAATGAGGAAGAGGGAGTTTATTGAGAGCTTTCTCGCAGAAAGCTCAACTTGTTTGGCCATGGCCTAAGACTACTCCTCTAACATAAGAGCATGATTTTAGTAATCGGCGAGGCTCTGATTGACATGATCCAAAACCAGTCAGAGCCAGAGAAATTTACCGCCGTTGCTGGTGGTGCCAATGCCAATGTTGCCTTTGCTCTCGCCAGGCGCGAGCAACCCCATCAATTCTTGGGTCGAATCTCCAATGACCTTTTCGGAAAACAAATTCGAAAGCACCTGGCAGACAATAAGGTCTCTCTTGATCTCTCCATTTCCGCGGAGGAGCAGTCCACACTGGCCTTTGCCTCAATTGATGAGCAGGGGGTCGCTGATTACAGCTTTTATGTAGACAACACCGCTGACTGGATGTGGCGGGCAGAGGAACTCCCTACGACAGATTCCATGGCGGAAATGGATGCAAGAGCTATTCAGTTTGGATGTCTGACAACGGCCATGGCGCCTGGAAACAAATTAATAGAGACTTGGTTGGCCGAAATCTTTGACAGTGAGCAGCTAACGCTTAGCCATGATCTAAACATGAGACCCGCACTCGGACATGATGCAGATAGTGAACGAGAGCGTGTTGAAAAGCTCAATCGAATTTCAACAATTATCAAAGCAAGCGATGCTGATATTGAGTGGCTCTACCCAGATAGAGATTTTGATGAAGTCGCCAAGGAATGGATGGGCGGTCTTTCAAAGCTTGTGGTAATTACCAAGGGTGCCGAGGGCGCAACGCTCTTCAGAGGCCAGGATCGTGTTGATGTCCCAGGTCTAAAAATTGATTTAGAAGACACGGTTGGCGCAGGTGACACCTTCATGGCAAACCTCTTGGTGGAGCTTCAGTCCTTAGAGGGGCTGGGTGAACAGCCGCTGAAAAGAATTGAAAGGCTGGATATTGAGGATATCGAGAAGGCCGTCAAGATTGCAGTTGTAGCATCGGCTATCGCCTGCGAACGAGAAGGGTGCCAACCTCCGACGCTCAGAGAGATTGAACAAAAACTCGAGCAATAAAAAACCCGCCCAATTGGGCGGGTAATTTATTTTGAATTTAGAGATCGCTTACATCAATTGGGATTCCTGGACCAAAGGTGGTTGAAACCGCACCCTTAACCACATACCTTCCCTTAGAGGTTGATGGCTTCAAGCGGACCACTTCTTCCAGCGCTGCTGCAATGTTCTGCTGCAACTGCTCTGGTGTGAAGCTTGCCTTACCCACGATGAAGTGCAGGTTTGACTGCTTGTCGATCTTGAACTCGATTCTTCCACCCTTGATGTCCTGAACAGCTTTTGCTGTGTCCATGGTGACGGTTCCGGTCTTGGGGTTTGGCATTAGGTTTCTTGGACCCAGCACCTTTCCCAGACGTCCGACCTTACCCATCAGGTCTGGGGTGGAGATAGCCGCATCAAAATCGGTCCAACCGTCGCTGACTTTTTCAATCAGCTCATCGCCACCGACCTCGTCGGCTCCTGCTTCCTTTGCTGCTTCCGCTGCGGCACCCTGAGCGAAAACAATTACCTTTGCTGTTTTACCAGTTCCGGCAGGTAGGGATACGGTTCCACGAATCATCTGGTCGGCCTTACGTGGGTCAACACCCAG
>CAJXVY010000040.1 GCA_913062665.1 uncultured Micrococcales bacterium | reverse complement strand
CCAAGTTCCTGCTCGGAGACATCGCCCGGGGTTGATGACCTCAAAGCCGCAACCTGTTCGCTGATGTCAACTACATCTTTCTTGACAGTCTCCGGCGTGCTTGTTGGGGAGATTACTTTGGATTTCTCGTCAATGCGAATTATTGGGTAGCCGCAGCTTCGAATATTGAAATACAAAAGATCGCTCTCATGCTTACTAAGGATCTGGTTTTCCGTGATTGGAACGAAGTGGAAGGCTCGAAGCTCGGATTGGTTTTTTATCTGAGCGAGCATTGCAGGATCTTTTGCTTCGATGATTGATCCTTTGGGGGAGCTTTGTATGGTTAGTGATCCAAACTTTTCAGAGGCGTCTTTCAAAAGATAGTCAACTGGTTGAGGTATTTCGGTGGTGGCTAGTCGATCCAAGGTGGAACGAATGTCCTTCTCAGATAGTCCGCACTCCATACCATGCACAACACTGGTGGTGGTGAGCCTGAAGTTACTTGCAAGTGAAACGCTCTCAGGTTCAGCAAATAGCCTGATCCGTCGATCTGTCGGATAGTCAATCGGACCGGGAGCAATCATGGTCAAATCAGCTTGCAGAATCAGTTGGTTGACAGGTTTTGGCAAATGGCTGGCAATCTCTTTGGCGCAAGCCTCTGCTCCGTCGCTAATTAGTAAATCCATTAGCTCGGTTGCGAAACCATCAACGGAAAGAGAAAGCAGATTTCCGAAGACCGTCAACGGATGGGTGATTTTAGTTAGCGGATATTGGTTTTTTATAACCGCCGAAACCTCCTCACCTGGCCTTATTCGAACTGCTAGAAACTCATCTAAATCGGTTATTGCCTCTAAAAACCAAGCTAGTTTGTTCTCGGCAACGCTCACCTGCCAGCTTTCACTTCGCTCAGTCAGATACCAACGTCCATTGATTGGCTGAATCAACCCTGAAACATAAGCCAGGTCAAAGGCGTGGACAATATCCTCGCTATCCCAGCCAAGCATCCTGGCAATCCACTTTGCATCACTCACCGCAACCCCGCGTGCAGTTGCCCTGATTGAATGGCTGTCCACCTGCACCAGGATCTCGGTGATGGCAAGCAGGGTGTAGTGGGAATTGATTGCAGCTCTGTCAACATCGCTTGGCTGAACCTTTGCAACCTCAATGGCAGCAGGAACTCGCAGATCAGCGAAGACGGATGCAACTGAATCAAATAGTTCGCCTCTGTCGCCAAAAAACAAACTCTCAATAAGCTCGCTATCTTCACCACTGGAGATTTTTTCTAGTTGCTCTCTTGAAAGAGATTGAATAACGGGCTCCAGTTTCTTCTTATTTAGAAGAAGTTTTGCCAGGTCGAAAAAGTCTTTCACCTTGGCCAGGTTTAGTTTTCTTGATCGAACTAAGGCAACTAATTCAGAATCTGTCCGCTTCTGCAGCAGGTTTGCAAGAACCAGCTGCTCAGTCACGGTTTTCTTTACTTCTTCTTATAAAGCTGATGATGATCATGGCCAGAATCATCATGAAACCAACAGGGAGTCCGATTAGCGGTATTTGAGCAAGGATCACCGGGCGTTCGGTGGTTCCGCCAAGTTCCATCAAAAGCGTGGTCACCATTGCGAGCAAACTAACTGCGGTGACACCAATTGCACCATACGCTAAAAAATTCTCGAGTCGAGAGCTGTTAAAAGAAGCCATCGTTAAAGAATACTTCCTGAAATGAAACCTGTTTGCGGGTTAAACTATCTGCCGACTCAAGAAAGAGAAAATATGCCAACAGGTCGCGTTAAGTTTTTTGATGACGAGAAGGGATTTGGCTTCATCGCAAGCGATGAGGGCAATGAGGTTTTCCTGCACGCCAGTGCCCTTCCAGACGGGACGAGTTCGGTCCGTCCTGGCTCCAGGGTTGAGTTTTCTATTGTTGATGGCAGGAAGGGTGTGCAGGCCCTGAGCGTTCGAATTTTAGAAACCCCAAAGATCACTCAGGCCAATAGGAAGCCAGCTGAGGACATGGCGGTAATTGTCGAGGACATCATTGGCTTCCTGGACCAGCTTGGTAGTGATTTTCAAAGAGGGCGCTACCCAGAGAACAACCACGGCAAGAAGGTTGCGGCACTTTTGCGTAAGGTTGCTGATGAGCTAGATGTTGACTGAGGAAGAACTTGCAACCCAGACTCTCAGCGAAGTTCTGGAGGAGAGCAGCTTTGGAAAGCTGGTTTCTAGCGAGAAGATCACCAAGGGATTAGAGATCAAATTTGAGTGCCTGATGCCTGGCTACACAGACTGGTTCTGGCAGGTGACAATTTCGAAACCAACCCCCAAAGCACAACCAACGGTAAGTGAAATAAACCTGCTGGCAACCGAAGGCTCTTTAGTCGCACCCCCCTGGGTTCCCTGGGCGGAGCGTCTGGCTGAGTATCGAAAGGCTCGCAAAGAGCAGCGTGAGTCAATGAAAAACGAAGTTGAGCCGGAGGGCGATCAGTCCTGGGTTGATGTCGATGAAAACAAAATGGACGAACCGGTGGAGATTGACCTTCCCGAACTAGAGCCTGCGGATGCGAACGTAGAGAAATCCAAAGATGCCAAGGCCGACTCCGACGATGGCGGTGTAAAGCCACCAACCAAAACCACGCGCACCAAGCGTGTCAAGAAAACTGATGATGATAACAAGGACAAAAAGCCAGACAAGGGTACCAAGAAGTAGTACCCCCTGAGGGTTTGTCTTTACAGGCTCAGGATCCGGCTTGCGCTTGTGGTGGGGAACAAAGAATCTAGCCATCAGAGTCTCTCGATTACATAATCCAGGCACTGAATGAGCGCCTCAACCTCAGCTGGGTCAGTATTGACGAAGGTGGCAACTCGCAACTGGTTTCTTCCAAGTTTTCTGTATGGCTCGATATCGACAATTCCATTTTCTCGCATGGTTTTAGCAATCACTGCCGCGTCAATTGAGTCATCAAAGTCAATTGTTACTACCACCTGAGAACGGTGCTCGGGGTTATTTACAAATGGAGTGCTGAAGCTATTTTTCTCGGCCCAGGTATACAGCAAGTCGGAGCTCTGCTTGGTTCTGGAGCTTGACCAGCTAAGTCCGCCATTTTCATTCATCCAATCCAGTTGCTCGGCAAGCAAAAACAGCGTTGCTACCGCTGGGGTGTTCAGTGTTTGGTTGAGTCTTGAATTGTCCAGAGCAGTTTTCAAGTCCAGAAAAGCGGGAATGTATCTTGATCCTGCAAGTTTCTCGATCCGCTCGATTGCGCTCGGAGAGACAGCTGCAAACCAAATGCCCCCGTCGCTTCCGAGGTTTTTCTGAGGAGCGAAATAGTAGGCGTCAGTGTCGTTGATATCAAAATCAATACCGCCAGCGGCACTGGTTGCGTCAGTCAGCATCAGGCCGTTTCCAACCCTGTGCACCGGCGTGACAACTCCAGTGGAAGTTTCGTTGTGAGGGTAGACATACAAATCAAACTCATCCGCCGGTTCAAAATCGCCCCTAGAGCCAGGCTCGGCGTTGATAACCTTTGGCGCTTCTAGCCAAGGGGTTTCTAAAGCTTTAGCAAACTTTCCACCAAATTCACCATGCACCAAAGCCTGAGCTTTGTTTTCGGCTAACGAGAAAGCTGCCGCATCCCAAAAAGCGGTCGACCCTCCATTGCCGAGGATGATTTCATAGCCATCAGGCAGGCGAAGAAGTTTTTCCAGTCCCTGTTGAACTCGCTTCACCGTGTTCTTGACAGGCGCCTGTCGGTGACTGGTTCCCATGATCTTGCTTCCCTCGGTCAAGAAGGCATCCATTTGAGCTTTGCGAATCTTTGCGGGCCCAGCACCAAATCTTCCATCGGCGGGCTTCAGGTTCTCGGGAATGGTTATCTCAGGCATGAACCAAAGTCTAGTTCTTCCAACTATTGTTGAGGTGTGAGTGAGCTAATCGACACCACTGAAATGTATCTAAAGTCCATCCTCGAATTGGAGGAAGAGGGGCTGCAGCCTATGCGCGCCCGAATTGGGGAGCGCCTCGGTCAGAGTGGCCCAACTGTGTCCCAGACCGTAGCTCGAATGGAGCGGGATGGACTGGTAACCCTGGAAGACGATAAAACCCTGAGCTTTACCGACTACGGTCGAGAGAGAGCTGTTGGGGTTATGAGAAAACACCGTCTGGCGGAGAGGCTGCTGGTTGACATCATTGGATTGGATTGGCAAGACGCCCACGACGAGGCCTGCCGCTGGGAACACGTCATGAGTGAAGAAGTCGAGCGAAAGATAGCTGGATTAGTTTCAACTTTGGATTCATCTCCTTATGGATTGGCGATTCCAGGACTTGCCGAATTAGGGCTTCAGTCGAACCAGGTGAATCTCGGAACACCCGCCAGTGAATTGGCCGATGGCGAATACCTACTTAGTCAAATTGGAGAGCCTTTGCAGGTGGATAAAGAGCTTCTCACTCAGCTGGATGAACTCGGTCTATTGCCAGGGTCTGAGGTCAGATTGGAAGACCAAGGAGTGGATAAGTTCTTGATCGCTAAAGGTCAGGATGAAGGTTTACTTGTTGAATCTGACATTTCAAGGCATATTTTTCTTTCAACAACGGTTTAGAATTAGCGGACGAAACAAATAGACTTTAACGAGCTTTTTGTTGAGAGGACTTTTTTGACAAAGCCAATGACCCGCCGGCAGGCTCGCGAGGCCGCCAGAAAGAAAAATAGAGAACTTAAGCCAGCAACAAAGATGCTGACTATGTTCGCGGCAACCGGACTGCTCGCGACCTTCTCTCTCCCTTCTTTCGGTTACAACCCCGCCTACACCGCGAGGACGGGTCTAACGAATGCTGAACAGGCTGATAGCCAGTCTCAGCAACTAAGTGTTCAGGCGGAAGCGGGAGTCACTTTTGACCGTGGCTCATTTTCCTCAACCGATGATTCGGTAAATCAACTAACCAGCACCAGCAACTTCCGATACACCGGTCCTCGTTACACGGATTATTTGGCAAGTCCTCGCTTTGATCAGCTAACCAGTGCAAACATTATGAAAGCTGCCGCCGAGCTTGTTGGAACGCCTTACGTCCTTGGAGGACAGACTCCTGCCGGCATCGACTGCTCTGGATATGTGATGTTCGTTTACGCCCAGTTTGGAATCGAAATGCCTCACAGTGTCTACCAACAATCAAGACTTCCTTTTGCTGAAAAGATTCCAATGGAGGAGGCAGTACCTGGAGACATAGTTGTTTTCAACGACTACTCACACAACGGAATTTATGCGGGTAACGGAAACTTCTATCACGCACCACAGCCTGGGGACAAGGTGAAACTTGCCCCAATCTTCACAGACCGCTTCCACATTTTGAGATTCGGTCCGATCAATGAAGAAAA
>CAJXVY010000039.1 GCA_913062665.1 uncultured Micrococcales bacterium | reverse complement strand
CCTTCTCTGGTGGAAAACAAAACTTACTCTTTTGCAAGTTTTGTCATGCCTGCACTCAATGAAGAGAAAAACATTGAAATGTCAGTGAAATCCGTGCTTGACCAAGATCTTGACATTCCATTTGAGCTGATCATTGCCATCGGGAGATCTCGAGATAAAACAAACCGCTTGGCCAAGCAATTAGAAAAAGAACATCCGCAGGTTCGAGTTATCAAAAACCCCAAGAACAACACCGCCAAAGGACTGAACCTGGCAATCAGTGAGGCACAGGGGGATGTCATCATTCGTGTTGACGCTCACAGCGAGTTGACCTATGGGTATGCAAAAAGAGCCATCGAAACCCTTGAGCGAACCCAGGCTGGAAACGTTGGCGGGCTTATGCACGCAATTGGCACCACTGGGTTTCAATCCGCCGTCGCCTGGGCATACGGATCCAGGTTTGGCCTTGGTGGGGGAAGCTTCCATGTGGGTGGCAAAGAGGGTGAAGTAGACAGTGTCTACCTGGGAGTTTTTGACAAAGAGAAACTGCAATCCGTTGGTGGATTCGATGAGGAGCTAATCAGAGGTCAGGACTGGGAGCTAAATCTTAGGCTTAGGCGTGCAGGCCACAAAGTCTGGTTTGATCCGCAATTAGAAGTCAGGTATTACCCAAGGGGTAGTTGGGGAAGTCTTGTAAAGCAGTTTTATAAAACAGGTCGCTGGCGGGCAAGGCTAACTCGCTCAGCTCTGAGTGCCTCGAGGCCTAGATACTTCATTCCGCCATTGCTGGTGTTCGGCTCACTGTTTGTTTTTCCGGCAGTGATTTATTTTCTATCGGTTGTTTTCATATCCCTTTTTGCAAGGGTTGAAAACGGTGGCAAGAGCTGGCTAATAGTGGTCTTGCCAACCATGCACTACAGCTGGGGTTTGGGATTTATTGTCGGGATGCTGTTTAGATCTCAGATACGGGGAATAGATTCTTGATGGTTTTTCTGTAGGTTTCATCAAACTCAAAATCAACCACATCCCACCTTGGCTGACGCTTAGGGTTCACCGCCTGCAAAGCTTCTGAATCAATCACCAGCAATCGGTCAATGCTGATTCTCTCCTCCGGATAGACAAACTGAACTATCCGCTTATCCATCAGCTTCCGAAGCTCTCCGGGGATGACAAGTTCCTGCTCGCTCCACCAAGGATTGATATCCCAAATACCTGTTAGCTGATCTTCATTAATTGAGCTTAGTAACATGGAAAGTGACTGCGGGTTGGACATATCAAGAGCAAAAACCGTGTTCAGCTCGCGCCTGTTGACAGACAGTTTGAACCCAAAGCGAACAGGTCTTGGAGCATAAAAAGACCGAATCGGTGAATTGGCAACAAATGGTCTTGAATTCGAGCTCACGAAGCTTGCTTGCAAAGCCAAATAATGCCTGGTTGCGTCAGTCACCAACTCTTCCTCTGATTTCTGACTTGTTGAAAAACAAAAGTTGCGATCTATATGTTTACGCGGCCCTAGGCGCTCAAGAAAACCATCTAGGGACCCGATTCGAACATGGTCGAAATAACCAAAGTTTTTAGCAAGCGGTTTATTTATCAAACCAATGACTGAACTTGAATTAGCTAGCTCAAAGCCATAGCCGATATGGCATTTGTTGGCTGTCACAATCGCTTTATTCCGAGCCTTGGATTTCATCACTGACAATGCATCAGGATGCAGAATCTCGCCTTGGGTTAATAGGCATAAATATTTGCCCGAGGATTCATCCAAAGCTCTGTTCAGAATCTGATGAAGCTTGAGTTTTTCTGGGACAACGATTGTTTTCACATTCGGTGAAAACCTTTGAACATCAATTGGTGTTCTGAATCCCTTGTCGGTGTCTAGCTGTTGCATCACTAATACCTCCAGCGGGCTTACCCCACTGGACAACACTGACTTGATGGTTCTATTGAGCTCATCTGTTGGCAATCTAGCAATCACAACCACAGAGATAATCTCTTGGCTTAGCTGATTGCTGTCATTGCTTATTTCAAAACTGTCCACTGGGTGCATGAATCTGTCATCGGTGTAATCAAGCTTGTGGTGCTTTGAAAGATCTAGAAATCTTCTGAGCCAAGTTGTTTTGGTTTCCAGGCTTGAGAACTGGTTTCGAAATGGGTTTTCTGCATCTAGCTGCTGCAGGCCGCCAAGGCCGAGGTTATTGGCTTTTTCGATTTGGCCAAATCCGATCAGGATTTCTTTGGCCTTTTGTTTGTGCTCATTGGCCAAATACCTTGTGTCGGCACCAATTGCGGCTTCAAAGATCTTGGATGCGCGGGTTGAATCGAGAAGTAGTGCAAGATCCAGTGCTGCATCTCTAGATGTCTTGCTTGCTGATTTGAACCAGCTGACACTCATTTGTTCGATCAGCTCAAAAAGGTTTTCAAACCCAGCAAGCTCAATCAAAAACTGGTTGTTGATGTTGTAGTTGTTTTCGAGAGCGCGTTTGCGAAATAAGCTTTTTTTAGCTTTGTATTTTTCATAAACGGCGGACAAAACATTCCTTTTTGCTTACATTGCTTGGTGTCTAAAGCTCACTAACCTTAAACAATGGTTTCAATTATCCCTGAGAGCCAGATCTCGCTTGCCGAGAGGCTGGCAGTTGCAGGTTGTGTTGAGGGTTTTATGGAACTTGGCCATACCGATGTAACAGTCAACGAAGACAGCTCTGTACCTAGTTTTGTCTTAGCAGCTGAGGACAGCGAAACCGAGAGCACACTCAAGGCAACCCTGGATGAGGATCCCCACCCAGCTTTTGGTTATTCAGTTGATGCAGTTTCTCTTGGTGGGTCAATAAAGAGCGAAAGCTTCGGATCGGGCAACATCCTGGTTGAACCGAGTGTGAAAAAAGCAGGGTCTGTCGAGATATGGGCGGATATCACCAAGAAGTGTTACTTACGACAATCACGTTCGGTAGTGCTGGTCGATAACGGTGAAAACGCAGAACTGATTGAGGGCATTATTGCCTATCTTCACAATCCTGACTATGTGAAAGTGGCAAATGATCTTTCTATTGAAGAACTAATTGCACTCAGTCAGAAATGCGTAGCTGGCATTAGTTCGACCCCCGGCGGATTGCTGCTGCTTCTCACTTCAATGACACCTTTTCTACATGTCTACTCAAACATGCACGATAAGAAAATGATTGAAGATATGGAGTTAGGAAGCTTTGGCTTCAATTATCAAATGCTCGATAAGGGCCAATCCCCAGCGGTGATAACAGCGAAGCTAGTTCCGCTGATTGAAGATGAGATGTTTCTTAGAAAAGAAATTGAGAAATTCAGGGTGTTTATGCGTCATGAATTTTTAGGAGTGCTCAGAGAGCTCTTGGCCTAGAGTTGAAGTCATGCCAGTAACAAAAGCGGTTATTCCTGTAGCGGGTTTAGGAACAAGGTTTTTACCTGCAACCAAAGCCATGCCCAAAGAGATGCTTCCCATTGTTGATAAGCCAGTAATTCAATATGTGGTTGAAGAGGCAGTCCGCTCAGGTCTAGATGATCTACTGATGGTCACGGGTCGAAATAAAAACGCTTTAGAAAACCACTTCGACCGAGCGAGTGAAATTGAAGAGGCGCTGACCAAAAAAGGTGACACCAAAAAACTTGATGAGGTCAGCATCTCTAACCGCCTAGCCGATATTCATTACATGCGTCAGGGTGACCCAAGGGGTTTGGGACATGCAATCCTGCGAGCCAAAAAACACGTCAGTGATCAGAGCTTTGCGGTGTTGCTAGGTGATGACCTAATCGATGAGCGGGATAGTTTGCTAGCAGAAATGCTTGATGTTCACGAGAAAAACGGATCACACGTGATTGCGCTTATGGAGGTAGATCCCGATCAGATTCATCTTTACGGTTGCGCTGAGGTCGAGGGTGACGGGGATGTTGTGAAGGTCACCAACCTGGTTGAAAAACCAGATACCGACAAAGCTCCTAGCAACCTTGCAGTAATCGGCAGGTATGTTCTGAGGCCCGAAATATTTAGTGTTCTAGAACGCACTGAACCAGGTCGGGGAAATGAAATCCAAATCACTGATGCCTTGAGAACCTCATGTGCGGAAAGTTCACAGCCAGATGTCTACGGAGTTATCTTCCGCGGAAGACGTTATGACACCGGAGATAAGGTCGATTACATCAAGGCTTCACTGAGAATTGCAACCCAGCGCGAAGACATAGGTGATGAGCTAAAGACTTGGCTCAAAGAGTTTTCCAAAGAGATTTAGCCGCGTTTGCATTTCTCACTGCAGTATTTGACCTGATCCCAGTTTTTCGCCCAGGCTTTCCGCCAGACCATTGGTCTTCCGCAGCGCTGACAGGTCTTCTCAGGAAGATTTTCTTTTTTGACCCCGCGGGGCATTAGGGAACTAGCTCCCCATCAATTTCCAGTGTTGCTGAGTAGCTATCGAGGTATTCAATCCAGGTTGGCCCTGGGGTTAGCACCAGTGGGTCACCATTGGGGAGACTGAACTGAATGGGGTCGGTTCTTCCCTCTTTGCTCCAAGAGATTTCCAAATACTTGTTATCGGCAAAAACCCATGCTCTTCCCGAGGCGTTTACCAAAACAGTTTCAGGGATAGAACCATAGGTTGGATCCTTGGCACTGAAATCAAGCTCTGTTTCCATGACAATTACATTCTTTGTCCTCACCTGGGAATCCGTCAGCGCATCAATCAGTGCTGTTTCACCCTGGGAGCGCAATAGCGCTGAGTGAGTAGCGGTCTCACCCGTTGGAAGCTCGATCCCGAGTTCATTGAAGCTGTATTCGGCGTTGCCCATAAGCCAGGCTGAAGTTGATTCCTTGTAGTTCACCTGAAATTGGTTGAAGCTCATACCAGCATCCACGCTCGGAGTTTCCTCTGCTTCCAAATCTGCAAAGACAAATTGGTCTGGTGGGGCGGTCAGATCACCGTGCTGGCTAACTAGGACTCCAGCACGAACATATAGTGTGTGCTCATAAGGTCTTCCGGTGCCCTGTTTTCTGAACATGGTCTCTTTGCCAACCTCGGTATCTTCGGTTGCGTTATATAGCTCAGTGGCCATCATCGGATCCATGAATCTGTCTTGACCACCTGAGTAGGCCATGATTCCTCCATAAGGGCTAACAATGTTTGGATCCATTGGTCTAATTGACCTGATTGGACCAATCTCCTCGGGGATTGAACTGTGCCAGGTGGCAACAAACCTTGTAAGCCCACTCTCTACTCGCTCAACAACAACAATGTCGGCGGAATTCAATCCAGTCTGCGGACGAGCTAGAGCGAAGTTATCAATCTTGGCCGAGAGTGCAGGGCCCACCAGCAAAGGATTGCTGTTTTCAGGGAACTTGATTCCAGTCAGGCTTGATACGTCATAGCTAACTGGCTCCGG
>CAJXVY010000038.1 GCA_913062665.1 uncultured Micrococcales bacterium | reverse complement strand
TCCCGAACTGACTCTCCCAGCTGGCAGTCTCAGGTTCTGAATCTTTGGCGGCTTTCCACAAAGCAAAATCAGTTGCTAATTTTTTGAACTCGGAGCTTGTCTCCCCCTCCATATCTGAAAGGCTCTGATTCGTAAGCTCCCCGTACTTACTCCAAGCTTCACTATCAAAATAGACATCCCCGTTATCAGCTCGATAGGCGTAACCTTTGTCAATCAAGGTTTGAATAAGCCGAAGAATCTCAGGTATATGACCAGTTGCCCTGGGTTCATTGCTAGGTCGTTGAATCCCAAGTAGATCAAATTGTCTTTGAAACTCAAGTTCGTTTTTATAAGCCAGCTCCCACCAGCTCAGTTCCTCGGTGTGTTTTTCTAAAACCTTGTCATCGATATCGGTGATGTTTCTAATAAGGGTCACCCGCAGCCCTTTGTGGGTTAGCCATCTGGATAGCAAATCGTAAACCAGAGCACTTCTTAGGTGACCAATATGCGGCTCAGACTGAACAGTAGGTCCGCAAACATAGATACCGACCTGACCTGCTCTGATTGGTTTCAATTCGGCAAGTTCTTGAGCCTTGGAGTCATATAGCTGCACGCGGCTAGCCTATCTAGCTTTTTTCAATGAGGCGGTTGCAACCGCCCCCACACCGCTGGCATCTTTGAGAAAACCAAGACCGTCGGTGGTGGTGGCCAAGATGCTCACCGGTGCTCCAATCAGTTCACTCAACTTCGACTGCAGCTCCTTACGTATTGGCGCAATCTTTGGTTTATCGGCAACCAACTGGCAAGAAACATTCACAACCTGAAAACCAGCCTGCTGCAAAAGCTCCATGGTTTCATTTATAAACAACTCACCGCTGGCACCTGCGAATTTAGGCTCATCAATCCCAAAGACACCTCCGATATCGCCAAGTCTTGATGCTGCCAACATCGCATCCACAATCGCGTGCGAGAGTGCGTCGCCATCACTGTGACCCTCGAGCTTGCTATAGCCCTCTATCGCCATAGTCCCAAGCATTAGTGTTCCTGAATCAGAAAACTTGTGGCTATCAACACCTGTTCCAACAAACATGTCATTGAAAAGATCATCCTGGGTTGTGATTTTTTTACTTCGAACATCGCCATCCACGTAGCCCACCTTGTGCCCAGCGATTTCCATAAGCATTGCCTCGTCGGTTACCTCAACATCACCAAAACTTGATAGCAATTTCTGCCTATGGAAACCCTGCGGAGTCTGTGAGGCAACCAACTGATTTCGGTCAATGGTGCCTACAACCCGATCGCCATCAATCTGCTTGATGGTGTCGGTTATTGGAACCGAGGGTATGACCGCATCAAAGTTTTCCAGCGCAGCTATAACTCTCGCAAACACCTCTTTCGGGGTGAAGCACCTGGCGGCATCGTGAATCAACACCAGCTCTGCATCGGTTTGTTTTAGTCCATTTAGGGCGCTCTGTTGTCTGGTTTCACCGCCCTCGACGATTACTGCATTCGAAGGGGATAACTCTTTGAATCTCTCCAGATTATCTTCAGGAGCGACAACAATTAGTTGATCTGAGTCGGGGATGTTATCCAAAGCATGCTCAAGAATGGTTTTTCCGTCAATGGTTACTAAAGCCTTGGGAATTCCCGCTCCGAGTCTTTCGCCACGGCCTGCTGCCACGACGATAATTGCCAGGCTCATGCTCTAGCCCGCGAGCACCTTGTCCAGTTCGGCGCTGGCCTTCTCCTCATCAGTCTTGCGAGCAAGTGCCAACTCTGAAATCAATATCTGCCTAGCCTTCGCAAGCATTCTTTTCTCCCCAGCCGAAAGACCACGATCTTGGTCTCTCCTCCATAGGTCTCTGACAACCTCGCTGACTTTGACAACATCGCCACTTGCAAGCTTTTCAAGATTGGCTTTGTATCTTCTTGACCAGTTTGTTGGTTCTTCTACAAACTCAGCCTGCAGAACATCGAATACCTCTTTGACGCCTTTTTTGTCGATTACATCCCTAACGCCGACTTTTTCAACGTTTTCCTTGGGCACCTGAATCTCAAGCTCTGATTGGGTGACCATAAGGGTCAAATACTCTTTGGTCTCACCGCGCACCGTCTTTTTAGCAATTTTGGTGATTTTGGCAGCGCCGTGGTGGGGATAAACTACTGTCTCGCCGACTTCAAAACGCATATTTTTCTCTCAACTCCAAAGTCACAGTCTACCACAGTGGGTCAAGAGCTTCTGGGCTAGACTGGTGGGAGTAACTTCACTGGAGGATATTTTGCGCCGAGTTCTGTCTGCCCTTGCCGTCTCGACACTAGTTGTAACAATCACCACCGGATGCCAATTCATGCAACCGGTTAGGTCATTGGATCCATACGCTCCATCTGATGGGTTTCAAACCGATATCGATGAGCTAAAGGCACGCAACATGATGCTTTTGGATTTGGAGACGGAAGCTGCCCTGATTGGAAGCTTTGTCAACAGTGGCAATGAGGACCTAGACGTAACCGTGCAGATTATCAGCGGCGACAACCGAAGCGATACAGCTGTTGAGGTTCCAGCCGGTGGCAAGACTGACATGGGATACAACGGATTCGCTCCGAAGCGAGTATCACTGCCAGAAGATGTGATTGCCGGTCAGCTCTACCCGATATTTATTCAGGTTGAGAACCAAACCCCAAGAGAGCTTCTCGTTCCAGTGATGGATGGCTCTTTGGAGGAATACCAGGAAATGATTGATCTTCTGGGCTAAGCCTCAAACTTATAGCCCAAACCTCTGACCGTCATTAGGTGCCTGGGCCTTGAGGGATCATCTTCAATCTTTGAGCGAATCCTTTTTACGTGGACATCAAGGGTTTTTGTGTCACCGTAGTAATTGCTCCCCCAAACTCGGTCAATTATTTGCCCACGGGTCAAAACTCGGTTCACGTTTTCCATCAACAGCTCAAGTAATTCAAATTCCTTCAGAGGCATTTGAACCTTCTCACCGTGAACGGTGACGATGTGTTTTTCAACATCCATCTCCACAGATCCTGCTTTCAAAAGCCCCTCGGCGGTCTCTAGCGGACCCACCTTCCGGCGCAGCACCGCCTTCATGCGAGCTAACAGCTCACGGGTTGAATAAGGCTTGGTGACATAGTCATCAGCTCCAATTTCTAATCCAACCACCTTGTCTATTTCAGTGTCCTTGGCGGTAAGCATGACTATTGGAACATTTGAGGTGTTTCTGATTTCCCTGCAAACCTCATTGCCGCTCAGGCCGGGAAGCATTAGGTCTAGAAGAATCATGTCCGCCCCGTGCTCATCAAAAACAGTCAACGCAGTGTTGCCATCTTCGGCCTCCACCACGTCATACCCCTCTTTTTGTAAAAGGTAGACCAAAGGCTCCCTAAGGTTTGCCTCGTCCTCCACAACCAGGATCTTGGTCATGCGTCAACTCCGATCTGTTTATCGATTGCTGGAATCCGCAGGGTGAAGGTTGACCCAACACCTAAGCGGCTGAATAGCTTCACCTCACCGTTGTGGTTTTGAGCTGCGTGCTTGACAATACTCAATCCCAGTCCAGTGCCCCCGGTCTCTCGAGACCTAGATGGATCCACTCGATAAAATCTTTCAAATATCCGTTCCTGCTCGTCCTCGGATATTCCCCTGCCACTGTCAGCAACACTGATCTCGGCTGTGTTGCCAATCCGCTTGATGCCAACCCCAACCTGAGAACCTGCGTCTGAGTAGACAATCGCATTTTCAACCAGGTTTCGAAGGGCAGTTGTCAGCATGTCGTAGTCGCCTTTGACATAAACGCTTTCATTGGTATCCGCCATCACCTTGATTCCGTGTTGTTCAGCAAGGGTTTGATTTCTCTCGACTGCATCGGTGACCACCTGTCGCAGATCCATCTCAATTGCGTTTTCCAAGATGGGGCCTGACTGCATCTTGGATAACTGAATAACCTCTTGAACAAGGTTTGACAGCCGATGAGATTCTTTGGAGAGGTTTTTGGCAAACTTTTTGGCAGTCTCAGTGTCGTCAATTGAGTCCTCAATGGCCTCAGCCAAAAGACTTATTGCACCTATCGGTGTTTTGAGCTCATGTGAAACATTGGCAACAAAGTCCCTTCTGGTCTCCTCCAGACGTTTTGATTCGGTCCTGTCATCAACCAGCAAAATTACAAGATCCCGACCAAAATGGGCGGCTCTGGCTCTCAGCCAAATTGGGTTTTTTCTTGCTCCGGATTCAATTTCAACATCGCGCTCGATTACATCTTGCTTTTCTCGAGCCTCGTCAACCAGATTCACTAGAGCGGAGTGAATTAGATGACGATTCTGGATTAGTCCAAAGACTTGCGCTCCGGGTGAGTAGCGCAAAACCTGATTACTCCCGTTCAGAACAACCCCGGCGTTGGCGATACGGTCAACAATTTCGGCAGCAACCTCTTCAAAGACGTTTACACCGGATGTTGACTTAATTTGTGAACGACGAATTGCGGCGATTCCGGCAACTAAGCCGAGCACCAAAAAGGCCGCAAGTAAAACGACCGCAATCTGTTCTGTAGTGTTCACCTTATTAACAATATCCTTACCTGGGCAAACACTATCCCTATTGAAATCCCAGGAATGTGGCTATTTCGTAGTAGTTTCGGAAATGTTCAGCTTGTGTTTACCAAGCACTGACAGTGTCAGGTGAGCACAAAAAATAGGAGAAAAAATGCGCGAGGTGTTCCAGCAAGAGCTGTCAGAGGTTCAAGAGCGACTGGTGACAATTGCCAGCGAGGCTTCAGAGACCATGAAGCTTGCAAGTAAGGCTTTTTTGACAAGCGATGTTGCTCTTGCCGACCAGGCAATCGAGAAAGCTGATGCCAACGAGGCTCACGCGCTTGAGCTGGACGAGCTTGTAATCAAGGTCCTGGCGACCCAAGCACCGGTGGCAAGAGACCTGAGAATTCTTGTTAGCGCTCTTCGCATGAGTGCATCCTTGGAGCGCATGGGAGGACTAGCCGGACACATTGCTGCAATCGCCAGGTTCCGCTACCCAGGAAGCGCGATCCCCGAAGTAGTTCGACCTGTATTTGAAAAAATGAGCGAACTTGATATTGACCTGGCCGAGCGTTGCGTCGAGCTATTGAAAAACACCAGTTTGGACGAGGCTTCGCAGATTGGCGCAGCTGACGATGAGGTTGATCGCCTTCACAAGCAGGTGTTCGACATTGTCTTGGCGGATGACTGGAAAGAAAACGCCATGTTCACAGTCGATGTCACCTTAGCTTCTCGCTACTTCGAGCGCTTCGCCGACCACGTGGTGGATATCTCCGACAAGGTTCGCTATCTAAACACCGGCGACTGGACCGAAAACTAAGCTTTCCCCTGATTGGCAACGCTGGCAGCTCCAGCCTCAGCCGCTTCTGGGTCCAAATA
>CAJXVY010000037.1 GCA_913062665.1 uncultured Micrococcales bacterium | reverse complement strand
AGTGGCGACAATAGACTCGCCGCGCTCCCTGGGCATTGGTTTTCTCCTGTTTAGACCTTCAAGTAACGGCGAATTGCGACAGCACTCGCCAGAGCTGAAAGAATAACACCGCCAACGACCAACCAGGGAACTACCAACAACGCCTGATCGAGCCCAACAAAGGCCGTGAAGGGAAGTCTGACTGCCAAAAAGTCTTGAACCAAGAACCTAACCGATGCAAGCACAGCACCCGCACTAAGCAATGCTCCCAAACTGGCAGCAATCACACCCTCGAGCACGAACGGAAATTGAATGGAGAAGTTGCTGGCTCCGACCAGTCGCATGATCCCAATTTCTCGTCTTCTCGAAAATGCACTCAAGCGAATTGTGGTGCTAATCAAAAGCAATGCGCTTGCAAGCATCACTCCAGCGACAGCTCCAGCTGTTATTGAACCGGCGTTCAGGAAGCTAAAAATACTGTCCAGGTAACCGCGCTGATCTCGAACTTCTTCAACTCCCCCAACGCCACTAAAACTCTCAGTAATAATCGCGCTCTGCTCGGGATTTATCAGATTCACCCAGAATGCTTCATTCAGCTGCTCCGGGGTGACATAGCTTGCCACTGTCGAATCAGCAAAATCCTCGCTGAATTTCTCATAAGCCTGCTCGTGAGACTCAAAGTAGTACTGCTCGATGTATGGCGCTAAAACTGTCGAGCGAAGCTGTGCTTCAACCGCTGCTTTTTCAGCTTCGCTGGCCTCTCCTGTTGGGCAGGCAGCTGCTGGAGAAACATCAGTGCACATATACACTGCAACCTGCGCACGGTCATACCAGTAATTCTTCATCTCATTTATTTGCAACTGAAGCAGTGCGGCAATGCCGACAAATGTGAGCGAAATGAAGGTAACCAGGATGATGGAGATGACCATCGAAATATTGCTTCGAATACCGGCCCATGACTCGCCTAGGGCAAAAAGGAACTTCATTCTTCCTTAGCCTTCGGTATTTGTCCCGTGTCAAAGTCTCGATAACCAGCGGCAACTTCATCTCTAACTATCTCGCCACTTCGAAGCTCCACCACGCGCTTTTTCAAACGATCAACAATTCCTCTGTCGTGAGTCGCCATCAATACCGTTGTTCCACCGAGGTTTATACGCTCAAGTAAATCCATGATCTCGGTGGAGGTCTTTGGATCGAGATTTCCAGTTGGCTCGTCAGCCAGCAAAATATCTGGTTTATTCACAATCGCACGTGCAACCGCAACTCTTTGCTGCTCGCCGCCGGAGAGCTCGCTGGGCATTCTCTTAGCCTTCTCACTGAGGCCCACCAGTGAAAGAACATCTGGCACAGCTGTTTCGATGAATGCCCGGGGTTTACCAATCACTCGGGACGAATATGCAACGTTTTCATAGACAGTCTTTTGAGGGAGAAGTCTGAAATCTTGGAACACCACTCCGAGTCTTCTGCGAAAGATGGGAACCCGTCTGCTGGCGAGGTTCACCAAGTCTTCGCCCAAAACATGGATAGAACCTTGATTTGGGACATCCTCACGCAAAACCATGCGCATCAAAGTCGACTTACCTGAACCACTGGCCCCAACTAAAAACACGAATTCGCCACGCTCCACCTGCAGGTTTACCGACTTCAGTGCCGGGTCGTCCGAACCCTTATAAGTCTTGATTGCCTCGCGAATGGTGATCATTGTTTCTCAAGCCTAAATTTGAGATTCACTAAAGTGCATTAGCCTCAGGGAGTGTTGCTCTAAGACTGCTTGCGCCAGCGAATTCCAGCTTGAATAAACCCAGCCAAATCTCCATCAAAAACCTCGTCCGGATTATTGACTTCGTATTCAGTCCGAAGGTCTTTTACCATCTGGTAGGGCGCAAGCACGTAGCTTCTCATTTGCTCCCCCCAGCTGGCCTTCACATCCCCTGCCAACTCTTTTTTCTTGGCCTCTTCTTCACGGCGCTTTAGCTCCAAAAGCCTGGATTGCAAAACTCTCATAGCAGCTTGTTTGTTTTGTAGCTGGCTTTTTTCATTTTGACAGCTGACCACAATTCCAGTTGGCTGGTGAGTGATTCGCACTGCCGAATCAGTGGTGTTCACGCTTTGCCCGCCCGGTCCCGATGACCTGTAAACGTCGATCTTCAGATCGTTTTCATCAATCTCAATTTCATCGGTGTTTTCAATCAGTGGAACAACCTCAACAGCTGCAAAACTCGTCTGCCTTTTTCCGGCCGCGTTGAATGGACTCATGCGAACTAGTCGATGTGTGCCCGCCTCGACCGATAGTTGTCCAAAGGCAAATGGTTCGGTCACCTCCATGGTTGCGGATTTGATGCCTGCTCCCTCGGCATAGGAGGTATCCAAAACAGTTGGCTTCCACCCCTGCTTTTCACTAAACCTTGTGTACATACGCAATAGCATCTCGGCAAAATCGGTGGCGTCGTCGCCTCCAGCTCCACTTCGGATGGTCATCACCGCTCCGCGTTCGTCATACTCACCATTTAGAAGGGTTTGCACCTCTAGTTCAGCAATATCTTTCTCCAGGTCGCCGAGTTCCCTGAGTGCTTCCCCCTCGGAAGACGAATCCCCCTCTTCTTGCGCCATGTGAAAAAGCACTTCCGCGTCAGAGAGGCGAGACTCAACACTCTCAATGGTTTCCAAAGCCTGCTTGGCTCGAGAGAGCTTACTGGTCAGAGTCTGCGCCCGCTGTTGGTCATCCCAAAGACCCGGCTCAGCAACCGCCTGCTCCAGCTCATCTCTCTCTTGACGGAGTTTTTCTGGGTTGAGCACATCAACAATCGCTGCAAAAGTTTCACGAGTGCTGGCAAGCCTTTGATTGAAATCCATATCCGCCATAGCGGTTAAGTTTAGGGGCAGTGCGATAATTAGCCGGTGAGCACAGCAAAGCAGTTTCGCAAGCGCGACCTGATTCGACCCGTTTATTTGCCATCTCTATTGTTCATGATGGCCGAGGGTGCGTTACTTCCAATAATCCCAGCAACCGCCGAGAGCTTTGGCGTTGGTCTAGCTACAGCAGGTGCTGTCGCTGGGGCGCTGATGCTGGGTGCTTTACTGGCAGAGGTTCCCTCTGCGCTGGTTAATGGAATCCTCGGTGAGCGACGGGCAATGATTGTTGCCGGTTTTTTGGGGGCCCTTGGTGCACTTATTGCTCTAGTCGGCCAAAACGTTCTCTTTCTGGCAGCAGGGGCCGCCATGGTCGGAGCTGGGCATAGCTTATTTGGTCTTGCCAGGCATGCATTCTTGGCAGAAAAGGTGCCTGGCTACACACGTGCACGCGCGATGTCAATTCTGGGCGGAATGTTCAGAGGAGGTCTTGCCCTAGGTCCGGTTGCGGGTGCGGGTGCCGTTGCCCTTTTTGGCGTTGACTCGGTCTATTTGCTCTCCGCAATATTCATGCTTTTAGTCAGCGGAATTATCTTTTCTGTGAATGCTGAGAGCATGGTCTGCCCTCCCAGTGAGAATCGTGGACGCAGTTGGATGATCGCAAAACGAGAGAAAAACAAACTGCGGACTCTTGGTGTGGCGAGTGCGGTTATCGCTGGAATTCGTACGATACGAATGATTGCTTTGCCACTTTTTGCAATAAGTCTAGGAATTGACCCCGGAACTGCATCGCTAATTATTGGTCTGACCGGCATTATAGATTTCGCATTTTTCTACCTCTCCGGGGTAGTCATGGACAAATACGGTAGGTTCTGGACTTCAGTCCCAACGCTGATTGCTTTTGGAATTCTCTACGCACTGTTTTTCACCATGAGTGACATCGCCACCTTTGCTGTTTTCGCGGCACTTACTGCTTTGGTAAATGCCCTCTCAAGTGGCATAAACATGGTGCTGGGAGCAGACTTGGCGCCGAAAGATGCAAGAAGTGAGTTTTTGGCAGGGTTTAGATTGCTGACAACAGGGGGTAATGCCTTTTCGCCCTATGTACTATCGGGGGTCACACTTTTGTTCGGGTTGGGTCCAGCTATGGCGGTGATGGGCGGAATAAGTTTCTTTGGTGCCTATATGTTCTGGAGATTCCTACCCAAATACGGTCAACCCGCTCAAGATTGAACACGAGACCCATATCTTGGGTCAAAGCTAGCCACAGCGGCTTCGGCGCAAATAGCAACATTCGTTGAAAAATTCATCGCCGAAAAAGGCAGGGTCAGATTCGAACAAGCCCGAATTCGAGATTCAAAATCATCGACCTGCAAATCTACAAAGCTCAGATCCTGCGAGTCATTGGCCAAAAAATAATCCCTTACTCGAGCCTGAACAATCGAATACTCTGCATACTCCAATTCGTTTACCGAATGCTGGTGAGCTTGCAAAAGTGCCAAATCAAGATCAGCTTGAAGTCGATGTTGGGAAATTAGCATCAGCCCGCTGAGATAGATCACAAGTCCTGTTGCCACGGCAATTGCAGATACCCCTATGCCGAAAGGGGAAATTGAGCCGATCTCACTTTTCAATGACGGCAACCTTTGTTGCGTTTGCTGAATCAATCTTCAATTGAAGCCGATACCAACCACCGGATTCATTGCATTCCCTGATGCAACGGATGGACAAATCTGCCGGATAGCCAAATTCGTCAGCAATCTGATTAGCGATCGAAGCCGCCTGCAATTCTGGATTCTCTGCTTCAGAGATCATGAGTTCTCTTGCAACCATTCGCACCACGCTTTCGGCAGCCAACTGTTTTTGTATAGCTTGGAAGCCCGCCGGAACCAATGACAAAACTAAGATTGGCAAAATTGAGTAGGTAATGATCTCAATCGCTGCGTAACCTTTAGAACTGTCTCTCAAGTTCTGCACTCCCAACAACAAGCGGCACCGAAATCGATTCAATGAAACCAACCTGGGGGAGATCCGCGCTGATCGCTATTTTTAAAACCCCGCCATCTAAGGCGGAATTTGTTGAAAAATTAGCAAGTGATGGAACTCTTTGCTCCAACAATTTGAGCGCGTATCTCTCGCCATCTGCAGGAGTATTCTCAGCCAGCGCCCCCTCTCTCGCTCCACTGACAGCAGCGTCTCTAATTAGCATCACATTCCAGCCCGCAATGAGAGCAGTGATCACTGAGAGCGAGACCAGTGATATTGCTGTCAGGCCGATGATTGCTCCGACGACTGCTGAACCTTTATCGCTGATCAAAATGAGACAACCCTTGATATCGCCTGATCAAATACCCCTTGCAAGGCCGGTCCGGCAATACCCCAAATCAGGATTACCAGCCCCGCTGTCATGAGCGTGATTAGGACCCAACCTGGAACATCCCCTCTGTCAGATCTAATTGTTTTCATCTCTCTCCTTTCTAAATTCCAAGCCCCAAACTGCTAAGGCTTGGAAAACTGGCCATCAGAACACTCATCGGAAGAATTAGAAATACCATCGGCAGCAGCATCTTGGTTTCATTACTGGTTGCCTT
>CAJXVY010000036.1 GCA_913062665.1 uncultured Micrococcales bacterium | reverse complement strand
GGTGCGAAGGCAGCAGTACCCGACAGCCTGGTGATTCCCTTTGACATGTTCCTTGGTGATATGAATATCGCCAAGGTTGTCGGGGCAATCAAGGCTGGCGAAACAATCAGCGATGAGTAATCAAATGATCCAGACCGCTGGTGTCCACCTGAATGCGACAGCCTCCTCTCCGGAGGAGGCTGTTCGCCTCTGTGGAGAGAAACTTTTGAAGCTAGGTGCGGTTGACCAGAGATATGTTGAGGCTATGTGGGAGCGGGAACAGGCTTTTCCCTCTGCCATTGGATTTGGCCTAGCAATCCCTCACGGAACCGACGAGGCTCGTCAATGGGTCAAATTTGACCAGCTAGTTTTTCTAAGACTTGACTCCCCCATCGATTGGCAGGGAGAAGAAGTGAAAATGTGTGTCGGGATTGCAGCCCAGGGTGATAATCACATGGAGATACTTGGCAACCTGGCCGAGCTTATCCAAGACCCCGACAGTGAAAAGACTTTGCTGGAGTCGAAAGACCCTCAAGAAATTTTAGACTTGCTGCTAGCAAGTGAGAGTGAGTAATGGGAAATAACTCGAAAACCGCAGTGCACTTTGGGGCGGGCAATATTGGCCGTGGCTTCATTGGTGCTGATTTACAGGACGCTGGCTATCACGTGATTTTTGCCGATGTCAATGAAGCTTTGCTTTCTGAAATGAAATCTCAGGGAAGCTACAAAGTGTTTATTGCAGGCAGCCCCGAGCTAACAAAGACATATGAGAATTTTGAAGTACTCCACTCACAACAGGATCGAGTGAAGCTAACGAAGGCAATTGCGGATGCTGACATTGTCACCACCTCTGTCGGAGCAAGCGTGCTTCCTTATGTCGCACCAGCTATTGCTCTGGGAGCGGAAGCGAGGACGCGTAAAGACAAACTGATTGTTATGGCTTGCGAAAACGCAGTGAATGCCACCTCTCTGCTGGCTGATGAAATCGCCCATCACTCACCATCAGTTGAAAATATTGTTTTTGCCAATACGGCAGTGGATCGAATTGTGCCTCAGCAACCAGAGGGCAGTGAGCCCGATGTGCTTGTAGAACGCTTCTCAGAGTGGGTTATTGAAACTAAAAACCTAAAGGGAAAATTGGACATACCAACTGCCAAGTTCGTAAAAAACCTGCAGCCATATATCGAGCGAAAGCTTTTCACGGTAAACACCGCTCACTGCTCGGTTGCCTATCTTGGTTTCAGAAAGGGCTATGCGACTACCGGTGAGGCACTGCACGATCCAGAAATCAAGAAACAGCTTCTGGCAGTTTTGGAGGAAACCTCAAAAGCTTTGCATCTTCGTCACAAGCTGGACAACGCTGAGCAGGCAGAGTATGTAAATACAACTGTCAAAAGACTTGAAAACCCACTTCTGAACGACTCCATTGGAAGAGTCGGAAGAGATCCTATGCGTAAGCTGTCGAGGCAAGAGCGAATAGTCTCTCCAGCATCGACCCTGGCTGAGAACGGGATTGCGCCAACGGCTCTTATGTTGATTTACGGATGTGCGCTTAGATTCGAAAACGACAATGACGCATCAGCTCTGAAACTTCACGAAATACTTCTATCAAACAGTCCGGGAGAAATAGTCAAGCAAGTCTCTGGTGTCTCACCGGAAGACGCGCTATTCGATTATTTGGTCGGAGTAGTTGACGTTGTCCAGAGTAAAGCTAGATCTGCAAGCTAGAGAGAAAGAATAAAAATTGATTGAGAGAACCATCGAGATCGCCGACCCAATTGGCATGCACGCCAGACCTGCGGGACAAATCGTCAAATTAGCAAAGGAATCAGGGGTCAAGATTCTGATTGGCAGGGATCAGGGGGGCATGATTGAAGCAAAGTCTCCGATAATGCTGTTGGGCAAGAAGTTCAAAACTGGTGAGCAATTGATTTTTCAAGTCGACGCCGAGGCAACTCAGGCCAACCAGATACTTGATGAGATAAGCGAATATTTAGGGAATTAGTAATGGACCTAAAAGGAATCGGCATCGGAGAGATAGCCGGCGAAGGTGAGGTATTTAAGGTCTCAACCACGTTCAGCCCGACAGAGAAAAACTGGGAAGAGTCTGCTGACAAAGAACTATCAAAACTGAAACCAGCCATCGAGAAGGTCGCATCAGACATGGAGCAACTGGCTCAAAAAGAGAATGATGGGGAGATATTCGAAGCTCTTTCCATGCTGGTGTCTGACGAGGCGCTTTTTGATTCAGCCGTTGAAAAGATTCAGGAAGGCTTAGATGCGGGCAGTGCCTTCAATCGTGCAACTGTTGAAATGACAGAAGTATTGAAAGATGACCCAGATTTCGCCGAAAGGGCGAATGACATGTTGGACCTAGCCAAAAGAGTTTGGGCCCAAACCGAGGGCGTGGAGCTCAGCCTCGAAATCCCTGAGGGAAAGTCTCTGATTCTCGTGGCAGAAGATTTCGCGCCAGCCGACACAGCAAGATTTAACTCATCAGTAAAAGGGGTAATAACCAAAAACGGAGGACCAACAAGCCACGTGGCAATTCTTTGTCGGTCAAAGTCCATTCCTGCAGTGGTAGGAGTTAGTGAAGTTGACAAGCTGCGGCCAGGAGAAAAAGTTCTGGTTGACCCTGCCGGGGATAGAGTCGTCATCGGAGGAGCTATGGCGGATGCAACGGTAACCATGAGTTACATCCCTGAGCACGAGCTACCGATTATCCCGGTTTACGGAAATGTTGGAAACCAGGGTGATGCGAGTGCAGCCACCTCCTCAGGGGCCAGCGGTGTGGGACTTTTCAGAACTGAGTTTGCCTTTCTGAACCAAGAAAACCGACCATCGGTTGAAGATCAAGCCGAGAGCTACACAAATGTCTTGAATTCCTCACCAGAGGGTGAATTCATTGCAAGAACTTTGGATGCCGGAAGTGACAAACCCCTTCCCTTTTTGGGTATTGAAGCGGAGGAGAATCCTGCCTTGGGGGTTCGCGGATTTCGAATAAACGATGCCGATCCAGAATTTATGAATGAGCAACTGGAAGCTCTAAAAATTGCCGAGCAAAGATCCGGCAAGAAAGTTTCTGTAATGGCTCCGATGGTTGCCAGGTTTTCAGAGGCAAAACAGTTTGCCGAACTCGCCCAGTCACATGGATTCGAGCGTGTGGGAATCATGGTGGAAACTCCGTCAATTATTTTTCAACTGAAGCATCTGGCAGGAGTCATTGACTTTGTCAGTATCGGAACAAATGACCTGTCTCAGTATTTATTTGCCGCCGACAGGCTTCACCCGAAACTAGGAACACTGCTAGATGTTTGGCAACCTGGCCTACTCGAGGCAATCAAGGAAACTGTTAGGCAGGCCCATAGAGCCGGACTAAAAGTTGGGGTCTGTGGTGAGGCTGGAAGTGATCCTCTGCTCGCAATTGTCCTTGCTGGATTGGGCGTTGACTCAGTTAGCGCATCACCGAGTCAGGTGGAGTCAGTATTGAATGCACTGAGGTGTGTAGATGCAGATCAAGCCAAAAAGATTGCCGAGTCTGCATTCAGCCAAAATAGAGCAACTTATGCAAGGGAAGCTGCCAAGGCGGCATTTCTTCGCCGCTAGCTGGCTGGGCAGTAGCGAGGGCTTAGTTTAGTGAGCTCCAGAAGATAATTTTCTAGCTCCAAGCCCTCTGTATCGATTGTGGTTACCCCGCGTCCACCAACCGCTCGGGTAGCGTCCGCCAGTCGCTGCAACCAATCGTGCTCTCGTCCCGCATCCGACCAGGAGTATTTGCCGGCGACCTGATCATCGGCCTTCGACTGCCACTCGTCTGCGATGCTCAGCATGCTGGCCAATGCTGGCTCATTTCCAAACTCCACGTCTGTCAACACCTGCCTTGTCTCAGCAGCTAAAGCTTTTATCTCGGAACACTCAATGTCGCTAAGCCCCACCTGTGCATCGCCGACAGCCACTCTTGAGAAGACCAAGACGAAGCCAAAGATGATTCCAAATTGAAAAGTGTTGTAGATCCAGCCTTTGCGATTACGTTTTTCTCTTTTTCCAAGCTCTCCGCACAGCTCACAGCGAATCTGATCTGGGTGTAGGCCCAGTCCACATTTCGAACACTTGCGCATGCGAGTTAAGAACCCGGATAGCAATCAAACTGTTCCCGTTTCGCATATCCCATAAATGGTGAGAGACTCTTTAGATGGATCAGGAACGTTTGCAAAAACTCTGGAAGCGATTGGGTTTTGTGCTTCTAGTAATCTCAATAATCATTGTCGCTGGACCGCAGATTTTGGTCCTACTTGGACTTCGTTAGGAAAAGTAATTGAAACAAACCACCCTCTATCAAACTCATCAACAACTGGGTGCCAGCTTCACTGACTTCGGAGGCTGGGAGATGCCGGTCAGATATGGGTCTGATCTTGCCGAGCACGAAGCAGTCAGAAACTCAGCTGGATTGTTTGACATCTCTCACATGGGTGAGATTGTGGTGATTGGCCCCGAGGCGGCAGCATTTCTCGATAGCAAACTAATAAACGCTGCCAGCAAAATAACCCCTGGTCGGGCGAAGTATTCGATGCTGCTAAACAGTCAAGGCGGCATCATCGATGACTTGATTGTCTATCGTTTGGCAGAGGAAGAATTCCTGATTGTCGCAAATGCCTCCAATAAAGACGCGGTTTTTGAAAACCTCAAAGACCCCATGTTTGACTGCTCGGTTGAAGACCAATCCGACCAGTGGTCAATGATTGCTCTGCAGGGCCCAAAATCCCTGGAAGTTCTGAATGATTTCACCACTGAGCCGATAACCATTGGCTATTACTCCATTGGAAGATACGCGATGGGGTCAGTTCAGGTGCTGATTGCAAGGACTGGCTATACCGGCGAAGACGGTTTTGAAATCTACTGCCAAAACTCTGATGCTGAGTCTGTTTGGCAGTCTTTGGTTGACCGTCAGGAGGTTACCCCCTGCGGTCTAGCAAGCCGTGACAGCCTGAGACTTGAGGCAGGCATGCCTCTGTACGGTCATGAGTTGAATGCAGAAACCCAACCAGCTGAAGCTGGATTGGGCAAGGTTGTTTCCAACCCTGAGTCTTTTCAGGGTAAAGACTCATTACGAGCACCTGCTAAGAAGCTCATTGGGCTTGCAGGTGAGGGAAAAAGGGCGGCCAGGCAGGGCTATAAGGTTTTCCAAAATGGAAAAGAGGTTGGTGAGATCACCAGCGGAATCCTCTCCCCTACCCTTGGCTACCCAATTGCAATGGCATTCGTAAGCAATCTGGATAGCAAGCCAGGCGATAAATATTCAGTAGATATCCGTGGCACTGAGCTGGAATTTTCTGAGGTTGAATTACCTTTTTATAAACGAGTAAATTAGCAATTTTTATTGGCTTAGAATTCCATTCATCGCTGAGTGAAAAAAGGGGAAGCATGTATCCAGAAAACTATAAATACTCCAAAGAGCACGAGTGGGTTTCAGTTGATGGAGACATTGCAACTGTGGGC
>CAJXVY010000035.1 GCA_913062665.1 uncultured Micrococcales bacterium | reverse complement strand
GGGGTAAACCGAGCAAAGGGCAACACTGATCTGGGTGTCTTGCTAATTACCCACTACACGCGTATTTTGAATTACATAAAGCCTGACCATGTTCACGTCTTCGTAAATGGCAAGGTAGCAGAGCAAGGCGGACCTGAACTCGCAGAAAGGCTTGAGGCAGAAGGTTACGACCGATACAACAAGGCGGCAATTTGAGCGAAGAGATAGAACTTCCAGCAGCCAAGTATGACCAGGTGCTGGAGGCAATGAAGGAAGTAATTGACCCCGAGATTGGTGTCAATATCGTCGATCTCGGTTTGGTTTACGGCCTAAAGCAGGATGCTGAGGGGAATCTGATTATTCACATGACCCTAACCAGTGCCGGTTGCCCTCTGACTGACGTTCTGGAGGAGCAAACAGCAGATGCCCTGGATGGGGTAGTTGAGGCCTTCAGAATTAACTGGGTATGGATGCCTCCCTGGGGCCCAGAAAAAATCACAGAGGACGGCCGTGAGCAAATGAGAATGATTGGCTTCAGTATTTAGGAAACTAGTTTCCTAACTCCGGTAATTAAAGCGGTGGCAGCGACTACTTTCAGTGCGTCTCCCACCAGAAATGGAATCACTCCAGCCATCATTGCCTGCGTTGCAGTCATGCCAAAGCCGATAATCAACCAACCTGCTCCAAATACATAAATGACCAGGCTTGCGACGGTGAGAACTGCAGCCATTCTCAGCGGGCTTCGATCAGCACCGCGAGATGCAAAATAACCAATAATCATGGCGGCAGCTAAGAATCCAAGCAAGTAACCGAACGTAGGTCTAACCGCGGATAGCGTGGCAGCATTTGCAAACACCGGAAGACCGATGGACCCGGCGGTTAGGTAGCCAACAATTGACAAAGAACCGCGAGCGCTTCCGAGTGTGGCCGCCAAAACCATGACTGCAAAGGTAGAGAGGGTTACAGGCACAGGCCAAAGAGGAATTGAAATTTGCGCAGCCAAAGCAATTATTGCGACCGCACCTGTTATCAAAAGTGCATCCTTTGCCAAGGACCTTTCAATAACCCTGTCGGCAATAGCTAGAGACTTAGTCATGTTCGCTCCTCAAAAACTCTTTGTCGAAAGATTACTGCATCTGCTCAGCTTCGGCGGAATCCAAAAGTTGATCCTCAACATTGGAGTCAAAATCCTTCTTTTTTTCTTTCACCTTGCCGGCCCTGTATCTAAGCTCTTGCCTGAGAGCCCAGCCAAAGGCAATAAAAGCCATAACTCCAAACAGTATCCACTGCAGGGCGTAGCTGAGGTGATTACCCTCGTCCATGCGAGGCATTGGCATAGGTGTTGCATATTCGGAACTTGCCGGCACCTCACTTGCAAGTCGACCATAAAAATCTAGTTCAACTGCCAATCCGGTAATGTCAGCGAACCTAGGAAGGTTTATGTTTTCGATTTGGCCCTCCGGAGCGCTTCTATTCACTTCGGGTTCGTTTTGACGAAGGCGAACAATCACAGTCTTCTGTTCAGACTCTACTCGGGGTATGAAATCGGGGGAGTCTTGCATATTTCCTGTTGGCATCCAGCCCCGTTCAATCGCGACAATTTGGCCCGAATTGGTTTGAAACGGAACTAGTTGCAAGAATCCAGGCTGGCCATTGAGGGGTCTATTCCTAACCAGGTATACGTAATCTGTGAGATATCGACCTTCAAATTCCACTCTTTTCCATTCATTTTCGGCAGGCAATTCACCATTTTGAACAACTTGATCAAGTGTCTGAATGGGGGCGTTGTAATTATTTTGCACGAGTTCTATCTGGTCGACTTTTTCCTCACGTCTGTCAAACTGCCAGCTGGATAGAAAAACAGTGGCTGTAGCAAAAACCAAGACAAGAGCAAACCATCCGCTCCACCTTGCAAAACTATTCAATGAACTCAGCCTCCAGAAAGAATTCTCTCACCGATAGGTAATCCACGAAAAACTGCTTATGGGATTCACAGGAAAGCCAGGTCTTCTTTCTCTCAACAGAGTGCACTTTTGGATTTCTCCAGTAGATAAACCAGTCCGCTTTCAGAGAGCAACCGGCTCTTGAGCACTTGAGATCACTGGTCATCAACAATTCTAAATTTGTCGGCAGAAATGGACTTAGCTGGAGAGGTAACTCTGGCGGTTGCGGAAGATCGCCCCGGGGCGTTAGCAATCACTACCGCGAAATAGGGCAGGAAAATTGCTCCAGCGAAGGCAACCCACATGGCCCAACCTTCCAGAAAAACGCCAAGAATTATGCAAATCATGCGGACGCTCATAGCGATTGTGTACTTCACAAATCGCGCCTTCCGCTCCTCTTCGGGGCTACTTTCTACGTTCGTAGCGCTTTGAGGCTTGTCCATTATTCGCAGCTCTTTCATGTAGGTGGCTAGACTCTGGATAATCAAAAAGCATAAGGGCCAAAGTTATTCCCGGAGGATTTATGACTAAAACTGCTTTAGTGACAGGTGGAAATCGTGGCATCGGCAAGGCGATTGCAGAGAGGCTGATAAAGGACGGTTACAAAGTAGCCATCACCTCAAGGGATGGTTCTGGTCCAAAGGGGGCAATGGTGGTAAAGGCTGACCTGAATGACGCCTCCAGTCTTGATAAAGCAGTTGAGAGCATTGAATCTGAATTGGGTCCAATTGAGATTTTGGTGGCTAACGCCGGCATAACGAACGACCAGCTACTTTTGAGAATGACTGATGAAGATTTTGAGTCGGTTGTGCAAACCAATCTGGTCGGAACATATCGAGTAATCAAGCGCTCAATCCGAGGCATGCTCAAATCAAAGTTTGGTCGAATCCTGATGATTGGAAGCGTGGTCGGCTCTATTGGATCACCGGGTCAGGTCAATTACGCAGCCTCCAAGTCGGGGCTTGTCGGGATTGCCCGATCGATCACACAAGAACTAGGCGGTAAGAACATTACTTGCAACATAGTAGCCCCTGGATTTATAAACACTGACATGACCGCTGCACTTCCGGAACAGACGCAGCAGGAATACAAATCCAGAATTCCCGCGGGTCGGTTCGCTGAGCCTGAGGAGGTGGCGGCTACGGTTAGTTTCCTGGTAAGCGATTCCGCTTCCTACATCTCTGGGGCTATTATCCCGATTGATGGCGGTCTGGGAATGGGACATTAGGAGAGATCATGGGAATTCTTGAGGGAAAGAAAATACTTGTCACGGGAGTGCTTACAGAGGCGTCAATTGCTTTCTCCGCAGCAAAAATAGCTCAAGAACAGGGCGCTGAGGTAATACTGTCAAGCTTCGGAAGAATGCTTCCGATCACCGAAAAAATGGCCTCTCGGCTCCCAAAGCCCGCCCCAGTAATCGAGCTCGACGCAACCAATGAAGAGGATTTGGAAAAGCTAAGTGAGAGAGTCAGTGAACACTTCGAATCATTGGATGGCATTGTTCACGCCATTGCTTTTGCTCCGCAATCGGCCCTGGGTGGAAACTTTCTTGAAACCGAATGGAGTGATGTGGCAAATGCAGTTGAGGTAAGTGCATACTCTCTGAAGTCCATTACTGTTGCCCTTCAGAATAGCCTCTCCAAGGGCTCAAGCGTTGTGGGCCTAACCTTTGATGCAAGTGTTTCGTGGCCTGTATATGACTGGATGGGTGTTGCCAAGGCTGCATTTGAATCAACCGCAAGATACTTGGCGAGATACTTGGGGCCTGCTGGAGTCCGTGTGAACCTGGTCAGCGCTGGACCATTGCGAACAACAGCTGCAAAGGGCATTCCTGGATTTGCAACAATGGAGGAGCTCTGGACCGACAGGGCTCCGCTGGGTTGGGATCTAACCAACACGGAACCTGCTGCCAAGGCGATTGTTGCTCTTCTTAGTGATTATTTTGAAGCAACCACCGGAGAGATAGTTCACGTAGATGGCGGTTTGCACTCAACCGGAGCCTAGGGGAGTAGCCCTATAGCCGCTCTAAAATCGGGCCTGTCGATCACATAGTCGCAGGATTTTGCAACAATGGGCTTTGGCATGAACCCAACACTGACAGCCGCCGCCTCCATCATTAGCAGGTCATTTGCGCCGTCACCAATGGCCATGGTCTTTGACAAGGAGATGCCAAACTCTTTACTCCAGCTAATTAGTGCTGATTTCTTCGCATGGGCGTCGATGATAGGCGGGATGAGTCGGCCTGTTAGCTTTCCACTTTCAAGCTCTAAAGTGTTTGCTCTGTAATCGTCTAAGCCCAGCTCTTCCGCGATGGGGTGCAAAAGGCTTCTAAATCCACCTGAAACCGCGCAGGCTTTCCCTCCGATGGAGTGCACATGCTCGATCAACTCTGAAGCGCCCTCATTGATTCGAAAGGTTTTGGAAATCTCGATAAGTTCTTCTTCCTTCACGCCTTCGAGAAGTTGGACTCTCTGATTCAATGCTTCGACAAAATCAATCTCCCCTCGCATTGCGCGATCTGTTATCGATGCAACTAAATCGCGCTTGCCTAGAACATCAGCAATCTCCTCGATTGCTTCGTGCGCAATTAGCGTGGAATCAACGTCAAACACTACTAAAACTGAGATTTTGAACCTCCGGGAGTAATTATTGGGTGTTTATCGCTGGAATAAACAAACTCGAAAGCTAAGCTTAGGCAAGATATGTCAGAAGTAGTTAATTTCTCGTCTGTGACCATCAAGCGCAATGGTCAACTAATTCTTGATGACCTGAATTGGTCAGTTGAGGCCAACCAGCGTTGGGCAATTATTGGACCAAATGGCGCTGGGAAAACGACTCTTTTGAGGGTGGCCGCCGCTCAAATACAGCCGTCTTCGGGTGAGGCTCGCATTCTTGGCAAAACAATGGGCGAGGTAAATGTTTTCGAGCTCAGAACGAGAATTGGATTTGCTTCTAATGCACTTACAGACCACATCCCCAACAGCGAAAAAGTTTTAGACGCAGTTATGACTGCCAGCTATGGAATAACTGGGCGCTGGAACGAGAATTACGAAGAACTCGATGTCAGAAGGGCAAGGCGCGTTTTGGGGGAGTGGGGTCTCTCCGAATTTGAGGATCGCGCCTTCGGAACACTAAGTGACGGAGAGAAAAAGCGAGTCCAGATAGCAAGAAGTGTTATGACAGACCCAGAGCTGATGTTGATGGACGAGCCGGTTGCTTCACTTGATATGGCTGCCCGAGAGCAAACTGTTCAGCTTTTGGGAGAGTATGCAAAGAGCCCTAGCGCTCCGGCAATGGTGGTAGTCACTCATCACATTGAGGAGATACCAGAGGGCTTTACCCATGCTTTGCTGATCAGCGGGGGGAAGATACACAGCCACGGACCAATCCAGCAAGTTCTCACCAGCGAGCGAGTCAGCGACTGCTTCAATTACCAACTAACGGTGATCAGCAACCAGGGAAGATTTACTGCTAGATCGAAATCTTAGGCTTCATACTTTGCTTCAGAAGTGCTAGACTTTCGGCTTGTTAATCATCGATTTCTACAGAGGTTTATAAATGAAGGCAGACATTCACCCT
>CAJXVY010000034.1 GCA_913062665.1 uncultured Micrococcales bacterium | reverse complement strand
AGCTTGTTATGAACCTCTCGAGCGGCCACGAAATCATTTTTGTTCGCTGCATCAAGCATTGCTCGATAAGCAACCGGAGCGATGTTTGCAGTTACCCCAATCAAACCAGTTGCCCCAAAAACAATATGTGCCAACGCATTGGAGTCGTCACCGCTGAAATACAACAAGTCTGTTTCGTTCAAAACCCTTGAGACCTCGGCAAAATCACCCTTTGCGTCCTTAACTGCGACAATGTTGGGGTGCTTTGCCAGACGGGTAATGGTCTCGAATTTGATTGGGACTCCAGTTCTACCTGGGATGTCGTAAAGAATCATCGGTAGGTCGGTGGCATCGGCAACCATTCTGAAATGGGTGAGCAGGCCCTCTTGAGTTGGTTTGTTGTAATAGGGGGTCACGGCCATCACGCCATCTGCCCCGATTTTCTCGCTAGCCTTTGCAAGCTCAATCGCATGAGCGGTCTCGTTGGAAGGGCCACCAGTGATAATTTTCGCGCGATCGCCGGCGACTTTCTTAGCAACCTCCACAAGCTTCAGTTTCTCTTTATCCGTAAGGGTGGATGTTTCCCCGGTGGTACCGGTCACTACCACGCCATCGGCGCCACCACTCACAACGTAATCGACATGCTTTTCAACGTCATCCCAGCTGACTTCTCCGTCACTGGTCATGGGTGTGACTAGCGCCACCAACACCTGGCCGAATAGATTCTGCTCTGAACTCATAGGTTCAGCCTATCGTTGAATGTTACGGAGCGACTCTTCCGTTTTGGTTAAACATCTCGTGACTTATCGGCATTAGCTTCGCCCATTCGTTTTCCATCTGCTCAGCACACATCTCAATTTCACGCTGAGGATAAGAGGGGAAGTGAGAGTCATCACGCTTTGTCCTAAGGCTTAGGAAGTTCATAAGTGACCTGGCATTCATAGTGACATACATGCTTGAGTAAATATTGAGCGGCAGTGCTATGCGAGCAACTTCGCGAGCAACCCCGGCTTCAAGCATTCTCTGATAGGACTCGTAGCTCGCCCTGGTCACGCTCATGACCTCCTGCTGGACCAGTGACTGCTGTTCGGCAGTTCCCGGTTCAAACTCGTAGGCACCAGGTTTTCCTACCTGAATCAGGTTTCGGTTTTCATCCGGTACATAAAAAACAGGCTTAAGTTCGCGATAGCGACCACTCTCTTCGTTATAGCTTGCGATTCTGTGACGCATGAACTCTCTGAAAACGAAAATCGGAGCCTGCACGTAAAAAGTCATTGAATTGTGCTCGAATGGCGAACCATGACGATCGCGCATCAAATAGTTAATGAGTCCACGATCCTTTTTCTGTGCTTCTTGCTCTGCCTGAGCGGCCTCCAGAGTTTGCTCCCCCTGGGTTGAGACCCTGGCTGCAAAGATTACATCGCTGTCTTGGGCGCTGGCCCTGACCAGCTCCACAGTCATATCACTTCTAAATTCAATTTCGCTCACGAGGGTCAGCCTAATGCGGGCAAGCTAAACAATTGGTAGCAACATCAAATTTGACCCCAACCTGTTTTAGTTTTTGTTCATGGACATTCTGGTATCGTCACTGCTGCTGATTGCGGTCACCCTTGCACTGGGCTTTGGCTACAAGCTTGGTGGCATTCAGTGGCTGGGAGTAGTTCCAAAAAGAGTTGAGTTGGAGAAAGTAATCGGTGTTGAGGCGAGCGCCAAGGGTGCCGAGCTTTTACTTTTCACAACGGAATTGTGCTCCAAGTGCCCGCAAGTGAGAAGAAATCTAGAAGCTGCCTCACTGACTTATGCGGAGGTTGATGTCACAAACAGATTGGACCTGGCAGCAAAGTTTCAGATCAAGCAAACTCCCACCCTGTTGCATGTAGGACAGGACGGCAGCATCCACCAAAGAATTAGTGGAGCGATTACAAAGAAGCAAATTGCAGAATTGAATTTGAAGGAGGCAGCAAATGCAGCGAATTGACCCGCGGGCTCCAAGAATCGGTGCCGGAATCACGAGTCTCATCTCTCTATCTGGGTTTGTCCTTGCCCAAATAAATTCAGGCTTAGGGCTAGTTGTGCTCTCAATAGTGTTTGCGCTTTTTGCCTGGGGGGTTTTTGCGCCAGCCACTCACCCTTACAGCGTGCTGTTCAAAGTTCTCAGACCCAAATTGGCCGAGCCCGAATACCTCGAAGACCCCAGGCCCCCCAGATTCGCACAGCAGGTTGGACTATCAGTCAGTGTTCTAGGGCTGTTAATTGCCTTAGTGAACCCGCTAACCGGTTCGCTTATCGGATTAGGTGTCGTCTTTGTAGCAAGCGCCCTCAACGCCTACTTCGACTTCTGCCTGGGTTGTGTAATGTATTTGAGAATTAAGCGCTTGCAGAGCGCTCTAGCTCGATAGCTTTTCTTATCGAACCTCGAGCCCGACGCCTGTCGCCGTTTGCTTCATAGGCAACTCCCAGCAAAAACCAGTTCTGCCAGGTCTCGTCTTTTTGCAAAAGTTCACTTATTTGCCTAAAGGCTCGCTCGGCACTTTGTTTAGTGGCTCTCCCCGACGGCCTTAGCTCAAGGCCGAGTTGATCAAAGCTTTGCTGCGGAATCTTTCTTGCCAGTCTCTCGCTTGAAAGACCAAAACCAATCTCCCGAGCTATCGCCCAAAAAGCAAACATTGGTAATAGCAACAATGCCAATCCCAATATTTTTACAAGCAGATTTGGATCCGATAACAACACTATGCCTCGCTGCAGCATCAGCCCAAGATATAAAGCGCTGAGAGCGGTCATTACCGCAATCCATATTTTGGTGGTCATCAGTCTGAAATTAGGCTTGCAAGACCGACATTGACTCCACTCATCCGACCAACCGATAGCATGGCAAGCTGCATCCCTTTGGCGTAGGCCTGGTGAGAATTGGTGTTATGAGAAAGCTTCAACGACTCGAAATCATTTCCAAGATTCACCTCTTGCATAGCCGAAATTCCTTGCATTCTCAGAGAGTGAATTGGGACCCCCTTTACAGCCTCTCCCCTTGCCGGCTGATCGGTGTTTGGAGATTCAAAATCACTCCCCCGCGCCTCAGCCATCAGCTCAGCAGTTCTTACCGCGGTTCCAGATGGTGAGTCAACCTTGTGCTGGTGGTGGCCCTCAATAATCTCCACTGAGTCAAAAAACTTAGCTGCAGAAGCACTGAACATTTGCAAAAGCATGGAGCCGACGCTGAAATTTGGAACCAGAAGAACTGACTGATTGCCAGCTTGTTTCCTGAGTTCGGACACTGCCTGCTGGTCCCAACCACTAGTGCCGATAATGACATTCTGCTTGTTAGCCAGAGCCTTTTTCACAACTTCCTGACTGACATCAAACCTTGTGAAATCCACTACCGTATCGGCACCCGCCATCTCATCCAGAGAGGATTTGGAATTCAATGCCGAATGCAGCTGAAGACCCTCTGTCTGCTCGATAATTTCGAGGGCTAGCGAGCCCATCCGACCTGTGCCAACAACACATACTGTTTCTGCCATGCGCCTAATGTATCAACCCCTGCATCGAATCGAAGTCTCCATCGCCCACAACAACAAGTGATTTTGGGGAATTGGCAAGCTTCGCCGCAAGCTGTTGAATCTCGTCTTTCGAGACTTTGTTGAAGTTCTCGAGAGTCTCATTTAGTCCGATAAATTTGCCCATTGAAAGCTCTGCTGAAAGTAACCGGTTCATTCGGGCTTGGCTGGATTCAAACCTTAAAGCCAAGCCTCCAGCAATGTTTCCGCGAGCCAATTCGTACTCAGCATCACTTATTCCATGGTTGGCAACACTCAGCAGTTGCTCTTGTAACAGCTTCGCGACCTCCGAGGCGTTTTTGGGACTTGTTCCAGCAAACATGCCAAACAGTCCAGCATCCGAATAGCCTTGGTTGAAGGAGTAAACGCTGTAGGCCAGACCTCTTTTTTCTCTGATTTCCTGAAATAGTCGGCTGCTCATCCCGCCCCCCAAAATAGTATTCAGCACACCCATTGCGTAGCGAGACTCGTCCATTGCGGAAACACCGGGCATTGCTATTGCAACATTTGCCTGCTGAGTTTCTTTATGCACAGAGACAAATCCTCTTTCAGGACTGAACTCTCTTGAACCAAGGTTTCTGCGAGCAGGTTTGGCATTCTGATTCACATCAAGTTCTGATAATTCAAAATTCTTTACAGCCAGGTTCACCAGCTCATCGTGATCAACGCCACCGGCGGCCGTAATAACTAAATCCTGCAACCGATAATTTGCCAAGTAGTGACTGAAGACATCCTCGCGACCGACTGCGTTGATTGTTTCGGGGGTCCCGCCGATAGGTCTTCCAAGCGGGTCTTTCTCGCCCAGTACCGCAGCACTTGAAGCCTCGTGGGCAACGTCCTCAGGGTCATCTTGGACCATCGCTAACTCTTCTAAAATTACAGTTCTCTCAAGCTCAAACTCCTTGGAATCTAAAATCGAACTGGTGACCATGTCGGTGAGTACGTCAACAGCCAACGGCAGCGAAGAGTTCTGAACACGTGCGTAATAGCTTGTGTATTCCTTTGCAGTTGCAGCATTTGAAGATGCGCCAACGGAATCGAAGGCCTCTGCTATCTCTTTAGCACTGCGCCTTTTGGTCCCCTTGAATAGAAGGTGTTCCAAAAAATGGGTGGAGCCGAATTGACCCTCCACTTCATCGCGTGAGCCGACGGAAACACTTACAGCGATAGAGACACTTGGCGCGGCTGGGACAGTTTCCGTGAGGACTCTTAGGCCGTTTGGTAGAAGTGTCCTCTTGATAGTGGTGCCCTCCGCCGAATTAATCTCGACGAAGGGCTCCAGTAGTTCAAGCTTGGTCAATTATTCAGCTTCCACCATTTTCAGACTGAGCTTTCCCCTGTCATCAATCTTGGCAATTTCAACCTGAATCTTCTGTCCAACAGTTACAACGTCCTCAACGTTTTCAATCCGCTTTCCGCCGCTGAGGCTCTTCATCTCTGATACGTGCAACAGGCCATCCCTACCGGGCATCAGCGAAATAAATGCTCCGAATGCAGCAAGCTTGACGATGGTACCGAGGTACTGTTCGCCAACTTCTGGAACGTGCGGGTTGGCAATTGCATTGATTCGAGCTTTTGCCTCTTCGGCTTTCGCGCCCTCATCAGAGCCGATGTAGACGGTTCCGTCATCATCAATCGAAATGTCAGCTCCGGTCTCATCCTGAATCTCGTTGATTACCTTGCCCTTGGGTCCGATAACCTCGCCGATTTTGTCAACAGGAATTTGAATTGTGATGATTCTAGGAGCGTATGGGCTCATCTCATCAGGCTCGTCAATAACTTCGTTCATGACATCCAGAATGTGTAAACGTGCCTCTTTAGCCTGAGCCAATGCCCCTCCAAGAACACTCGCTGGAATACCGTCTAGCTTGGTGTCGAGCTGGATTGCCGTTATGAAGCTCTTGGTTCCTGCAACCTTGAAGTCCATATCGCCGAGTGCATCCTCAGCTCCAAGAATGTCTGTCAGTGCTGCATAA
>CAJXVY010000033.1 GCA_913062665.1 uncultured Micrococcales bacterium | reverse complement strand
GTTCGCGCTTGCCGGCGGAGCTGTCGAGTTTGGCAACAAGGGTGGTCGCAAGGTTGTCAACATCTTGGCTGAATAGCGAAGAGTAAGATTTTTGGGCGGGCCGCATGGTCCGCCCATTTTTATTTGGAGGTGAAGTGGTTACTTTTGTTGATGAGGTGAAGCTTCACCTTGCCGCGGGTGACGGCGGTAACGGGTGTGTGTCTGTCAAGCGTGAGCGCTACAAGCCACTGGCCGGTCCAGACGGTGGAAATGGAGGAAGTGGCGGTTCTATCTGGTTGGTAGCTGAAACAAACACTGGCACTCTAATTGATTATCACTACAGGCCGCACAGAGCTGCAGGAAAGGGGGCAGCAGGTGCGGGGGATTTTCGCAATGGGGCTAAGGGCGAAGATCTGATTCTTGATGTCCCAGTGGGAACAGTGGTGAAAAACCCCGAAGGCGAGATACTAGCGGATCTAAAGCAACCAGGCATGAAACTGGAGGTTGCTCAGGGAGGCATGGGTGGCCTCGGTAACGCAGCGTTAGCAAGCAAGCGAAGAAAAGCCCCTGGTTTTGCTCTTCTGGGGATTCCAGGCTGGACTGGCGAGGTAATTCTCGAGTTGAAGACGGTTGCAGACGTTGCTCTGGTTGGCTATCCCAGCGCTGGTAAGTCATCGCTGATTGCCGCACTAAGTGCGGCAAGGCCGAAAATTGCCGATTATCCGTTTACAACTCTGCACCCCAACCTTGGGGTGGTTCAAGCGGGAGAGAGAAGTTACACTATCGCCGATGTCCCTGGACTGATAGAGGGCGCAAGTGAGGGAAAAGGCCTAGGACTGCAGTTTTTGAGGCACATCGAGAGGTGCTCTGTAATTCTGCATGTAATTGATTGCGCAAGCCTGGAAACAGACAGAGAGCCCCTGAAGGACTACCAGGCGATAGTCAATGAGCTTGAAAATTACGAGGTGGAGAATGGGCTGCCGCTCAATCAAAGGCCACAACTTATCGCCTTAAACAAAATAGACCTGCAGGACGGGCAGACCATCGCGAATATGGTCAGGCCAGAATTCGAAAACATGGGACTCAGAGTTTTCGAGGTATCCGCTATGTCTAAGCAAGGACTTAGGGAACTTAGTTTTGCGATGGCCGGATTAATTGAACAAAATTCAGAGGAACAAGAGAGTGTCAGGGAAGTAATTAGTTTGGTCAAAGAGGGGCCAACTGATGATTTTGAGGTCAGTCCAGAGAATTCTGTCGACGGAACGTTATATCGGATTACTGGAGTAAAGCCTGAACGGTGGGTTGCGCAGACTGATTTCAGCAATGATGAGGCTGTTGGTTATCTAGCCGAGAGATTGGCAAAACTTGGGGTTGAAGAGAGACTTATGAAGGCTGGGGCCAAATCAGGCTCAACAGTTGTTATCGGAGCAGAAAACGGTGTTTTGTTTGAGTGGCAACCAATGGTTAGTTCAATTGCCGAGGTAACCACCCCGAGAGGTAGTGATTCAAGGATTGATGCAAGCGATCGAAGAACCACAAAGGAACGACGCGAGCAGTATCACGAAATGATGGACAGTCGAACACGCATGAGAGAGAAGATGCAGGCTGAGAGAGAGGCATCCCAGCTCAGCGAGGAATTTTTGGATGAGGAGTAAATGCTAGGAAGTATCAGAGAAATCGGCAGCGCCAGCTTGGTCGTTGTGAAGATTGGAAGCTCGTCAATAACGGGCGATAATTCCCATCAGTTGGCGTACGTGTGTGATTTGGTGGCTAACCTTCGCGAGCAAGAGATTGCCGTTGTGGTTGTTTCAAGCGGTGCAATTGCCTCATCCGGACCGATTCTGGGTCTAACAGCAAAAGCAACAGACTTACCAACCTCGCAAGCGATGGCAGCTGTTGGCCAACTGAAACTTATGGCCGATTATCAACGTGAGTTAGCGAACCACGGTTTGGTCGCAGGTCAAGTTCTACTTACGCCGGAGAACCTGGAGAACTCTCAATCTCGCTCCCATGCACTTCAAGCATTTTCGAGATTAATTGAGATGGGTGTAGTGCCAATCGTTAATGAAAACGACACCGTTGCCACTCAAGAAATTCGTTTTGGAGATAATGACGGGCTCGCCGCTAGCGTTGCGACACTGCTGGATTCCGATCTGCTGATTCTCTTGAGTGACGTTGATGCGATTTATACCGGACCACCAGACGAGCCAGGTTCTGTGCCAATCTCTCGCATTTCTTCCGAGAAAGACTTACTTAATGTAAAGATTTCTGGGACCAGCACTGGATTCGGCACAGGTGGTGCAACAACTAAGGTGAGTGCAGCGTTGAAAGTTTCAGAGAGTGGGATACCAGTAATGCTCACAGCGGTTACCAATGCAAACAAGGTTCTCTCTGATGATTTCACTCACACCTGGTTCGAGGCAAAGAATAAGCTGTAGTCATGAGCGTCCAAGCAATTCTCAGTTCAGCGAAGGCTGCCGCACCTCAGCTTGCGCAAGCAAGCACGGGAAAAAAGCATGAAATGCTCTCCAAATTGAGTCAACTACTGGGTGATAACCAGCAGAGCATTTTGGATGCCAACCAACTAGACCTTGACCGAGGCGAGAAAGAGGGCTTGGCGAAATCTCTCTTCGACAGATTGAGACTGACTCCTGAGAGAATCGGTGGGCTGCAGCAATCGATCCAGGAAATAATCGCCTTCGGAGACCCAATTGGTGATGTCTTGAGGGGAAGCAAACTGGAAAATGGTTTGCGCATTGAACAGGTGCGTGTTCCTTTCGGCGTTGTCGGAGTCATTTACGAGGCAAGGCCAAACGTAACCATTGATATCGCGGCCCTGGCCATAAAAAGCGGCAACGCTGCGATTTTGAGAGGCGGAAGTGCAGCTGTAGAGACCAATCGAGTCCTTGTTGCGCTAATCCAGCGAGCTCTTGAGGAGGCAGGGCTATCGAAAGATTTGGTTCAAACAGTTGATGATTATGGTCGTGAGGGCGGCGCCGAAATGATGCAGGCAAGAGGCCTTGTTGACGTTCTTATCCCCAGAGGAAGCGCAAACCTTATTCAGACAGTCGTGAATGAGTCAAAGGTTCCAGTTATTGAAACCGGGGATGGAATAGTCCATCTTTTTATCGATAAGGATGCGGACAGGGAGAAGGCAATAAAAATTGCCAACAATTCAAAAACCCACCGCGTGAGTGTCTGTAACTCACTTGAAACGCTTTTGATCCACTCAGCCGTTTTGGAGTCAATTGGGGTTGAAATTTTGAAGGACCTAGATCAGAGCGGAGTGAAGATAAATGCCTGCGAGCGCACTCTAAAGGCATATCCTGCTGCAAACCTGGCGACTGAACAGGACTGGGCAACAGAGTACTTGGCAATGGAGATTTCCGTGAAGACCGTGGATAGCTTGGATGAGGCGCTTGTGCATATCTCAAAATATTCAACCCACCACACAGAAAGTATTGTCACCGAGGATTACACCGTTGCCGAACGGTTCCTTGCAGAGGTTGACAGTGCGGCGGTTATGGTCAATACATCGACCCGCTTTACTGACGGCGGACAATTCGGCATGGGGGCTGAAGTTGGAATCTCCACCCAAAAATTGCATGCACGCGGACCGATGGGCCTCAACGAGCTAACAAGCTCTAAGTGGCTGATTCGCGGTGATGGACAAATTCGAGGCTAGAATTAGATCAAATCCAGGAGGAAATGAATGCTTGAACTGCTCGCCGAAGGTGCCTACGTAGAATATCGAGAGTTGCCGATCCCAACAATTGCCTATGGAATCATCACCCTGGGAATCTTCATTGCGATGGGAATTGTCACGTTGAGTTTTATGAATGTTTCAAACAAGCATTCTCATGTTGACTCCTCAGAGGCCGGTCACTAGGGGCTAATGCCTGAAAAACGAAGAATTGGGGTCATGGGTGGAACCTTTGACCCTATTCACAACGGGCACCTAGTTGCGGCAAGCGAGGTCGCAAGCGCTCTGTCCCTAGAAGAAGTGCTATTTGTACCAACGGGCAAACCTTGGCAGAAGCAAGAGGTCTCCTCAGCTGAGGACCGCTATCTTATGACCGTTGTTGCAACTGCATCAAATCCGCAGTTTAAGGTCAGCCGGGTCGACATCGACAGGCCTGGAATTACATACACTGTTGACACCCTCACCGAATTGAAAGAGCAATTTCCGGACGCCGACCTTTTCTTTATCTCGGGTGCTGATGCAATTGCACAGATTATTGCCTGGAAGGATGTGGACGCTGTTTGGGATTTGGCCCACTTTGTCGCCGTGAGTCGGCCGGGGCACAAGCTGAAGCTTCCAAAAGCTCCAAACGGTGCGATCAGCGAATTAGAAGTGCCAGCTCTGTCTATTAGTTCCACAGATGTTCGAAAGCGAGTGGGCGAGGGGAAGCCAATTTGGTATTTGGTACCAGACGGAGTTGTTCAGTACATTAGCAAGCATCATCTATACGGGAGCTAGATGGAATACAGCAGCAGAAGAGAACGCAGAGAGGCAGAGCGCCGAGGGCTGATTAATTCCGCTAAGAATCAAGTCGTGGATACAGACTCTGCTGCGGAAGCTGATGCGCCACGGCGATCTGAACCCGAGTCTTCAGAGGCGAGAGCCTTCCCTTCACGGAGAGAGCTCCGAGAAAAACTCCGCTCAGGTGAAGCTTTGGAGAATGAATTCCCGAAAAAAGAAGAATCACCTCGAGCAATTGATCTGTCAGACCATTCGTCTGCTCCAGATGAAGAGGCTACGCAAAATAACGAAATTACTGAACAATCAGAAGCTGAGCCTTTGACTGGAAAAAGTTATCTCTATCAAGAGTCAAGCAACACAGTGACGGTCGATTCGATTCCTGACTCACTGGAGTCAACCAATGGGGACCTGATTGTCACAACATCAGAATCAATTGAGGTAATCACAGGGAGTCATCCATCAATCACCTCGGCAATGGATGATTTCAGATACGACTCCGAAGACCAAAAAGACACTCTTGCTGGAAGGATCTCACTGGTGGATCCCGTCAGTGCAAAGTTGGTGGCCGAGTCCCGAGAACCTGAGGTAATCATCCCGGGGAAAATTGTTGTGAGAAACAGGATAATGACCACAACTTTTGCAATCATTGGCGGTGTTATGTTCATCTTGGCCGGAATCGGATTGTGGTGGGCATTGAGTGAGATCGGCCCATTCAGCCAATGACAGCGACTCCCGAGGCGATTTTCCTTGCACGCATTGCAGCCAAGGCCGGTGCGGATAAGTTGGCGGAAAATGCAGTTGCTTTAGATGTCAGCGAACCTTTTGGCCTTGCCGAGATCTTCTTACTCTTGAGCGGTTCGAATGAGCGGCAGATTATCGCCATCGCAGAAGAGGTTGAGGAAAAACTTAGGCAATCTGGTCATAAAGCGCGAGTCCTAGAGGGTAAACAGTCTGCCCGCTGGGTGCTAATGGATTTTGGGGATTTGGTTGTTCATGTAATGCACGAACAGGAGCGAGAGTTTTACTCACTTGAACGCCTGTGGAAAGACTGCCCCGTGGTTTCAGTTGATTGAGTTTTGCATTAGACTTTGAAAGCTTTTGGGCCTGTGGCGCAGCT
>CAJXVY010000032.1 GCA_913062665.1 uncultured Micrococcales bacterium | reverse complement strand
ACCTTGCGCAGGGCCAAAAGGAGAAATCCACAGACAAGATTGCAGAGAGCATTCTTTCCAGAATTTGATGAGGAAGTCATGAGCCTAGAGTTTCACCAGTCTCTTAACCAATACCCGCTGCCAGATGAGGCGCGGGAAGCCATTTTGGCAAACCCTACATTCGGCACCCATTTCACCGATCACCAGGTTGCGATCTATTGGGAAAAGGGAAGAGGGTGGCACCAGGCCGAGGTGATTCCTTACGGACCAATTCAACTTGATCCTTCTGCTGCGGTTTTACACTACGGGCAAGAGGTCTTTGAAGGCATCAAGGCCTACCGTCATGATGACGGTTCGATATGGACCTTCAGGCCCTACGAAAACGCCAACAGGCTCCAAAAAAGTGCTCGCAGGATGGCTCTGCCGGAATTGCCAGAGGAGCTTTTTGTGCAGTCTTTGCACGAGCTGATTGCAATCGATGGAGCTTGGGTTCCAGAGCCAGAGGATGAAAAAACCCTCTACTTTCGACCCTTTGAAATCGCTGCCGAGAACTATCTCGGGGTGCGAGCAGCTAACCGAGCCGAATATAGGTTGATTGCATCGCCGGTTGGCCCCTACTTCACCGGCGGAGTGAAGCCAGTCAAAATCTGGATAGCTTTGGGAAGTGCCAGGGCTGGAAGGTTTGGAACCGGCGAGGCAAAGACCGGTGGAAACTATGCGGCAAGCCTTTTGGCCCAACAAGAGGGTCAGGAAAATGGCTGCTCACAGGTTTTGTTTCTAGATGCCGAGACCGGTGAGTACATCGAGGAACTCGGTGGAATGAACATCTTTTTTGTGAAAAAAGATGGGAGAGTGATTACTCCATCCCTCGATGGAACAATTCTTCGCGGCATCACCCGAGACAGTGTTGTAACCCTGATTGAGGACCGAGGGCTGACTGTCGAACAGCGAAGAATAACTCTTTCAGAAGTTCGAGACGATATGAATTCGGGTGAGATCACGGAGGCCTTTGCCTGCGGAACCGCTGCGGTTATAACCCCGATCGGTCAGCTGATTTCGACTGAGGAAACCATTGGTTCGGAAGAATCTGAGCCGGGCGAGTTAACCGTTTCGCTCAGGCAGGAATTAACCGGAATTCAATATGGAAGAGTGGAAGACCGCCACGGTTGGATGCACAAGTTAGGCGATAAGTAATATGAGGATTGCAAGATTTAGTGATAATGGCACGCCCAAATACGGTGTCGTAGACGGCCCAGAGTTAGCAGTTCTCAATGGTCACCCACTGCTGGATGGTTATGAAACCAGCGGCGAAAGAGTGGCGATCAAGGAAGTTAAGTTGTTGTCTCCAACTCTTCCCTCAAAGATTGTTTGCATTGGTATGAACTACTCGGCACACGCAAAAGAGATTGGTCAGGATGTTCCCGACGAGCCGTTGATGTTTTTCAAACCAAACACGGCAGTAATTGGTCCGGGTGACCAGATTCAACTCCCACATCAAAGCCAGAAGGTGGAGTTGGAAATAGAGCTTGCGGTGGTTATAGGTAAATTGACGAAAAACGTAAGTGTTGCGGAGGCTGCTGAGCATGTTTGGGGCTACACCGTGGCTAATGACGTTACCGCGAGAGACCTTCAATTCAGCGACCTACAGTGGGCCAGGTCGAAAGGCTTTGATACCTTCTGCCCAATTGGTCCCTGGGTAGAGACTGAATTCGATTCAGAGGATCAAGTGATTGAGTCTCGCGTCAACGGCGAAGTGAGACAAAAGGCCACACTGGCGGATATGAACTTCAAACCATTGGAATTGGTCAGCTATGTCAGTGAAAATGTGACGTTGCTGCCGGGGGATGTAATTGTTACTGGTTCACCTGCCGGAATTTCAAAGATTGACTCTGGCGATGTTATCGAGTGCGAGATTGAAGGCGTCGGAACTCTGATAAATCCGGTTGCGTAAACTAATCCAGTCATGACAGAAAACTCCGCCCCAATAACTGATGCCACTGGCAGAGACATCCGAGTTCGTTTCTCGCCGTCTCCAACTGGTATTCCCCACGTCGGCCTGATCAGAACGGCGCTGTTCAATTGGGCCTATGCAAAAAGACACGGTGGGAAGTTTATTTTTCGAGTGGAGGATACAGACGCAACTCGAGACAGTGAAGAGTCTTTAGAGCAGATAATTCAAGGTCTTCACTGGCTGGGCATTGAATGGGATGAAGGCTTTGGTGTAGGCGGTGAATTCGGTCCCTATAGACAAAGTGAGCGTCGGGAGGTTTATCAGGAAGTCATTGACAAGCTGATTGAGTCTGGTCAGGTTTATGAGAGTTTTTTGACGGGCGAGGAAATCGAGCAGCGCAATCTTGCCAATGGTCGTCCAAAACAGCTTGGCTATGACAATAGTGAACGAGATCTAACTGAGGCGCAAAAACAGGCCTACAGGAACGACGGAAGGCAACCTGCGCTGAGAGTGAGGGTGCCGGATGAGGATATTACCTTCACTGATTTAGTTCGCGGTGAGATTCTTTTCCCAGCAGGATCTTTTCCGGATTTTGTGGTTGTTAGACCAAGTGGTGACCCGCTCTACACCCTGGTGAACCCAGTTGATGATGCTTTGATGGGAATCACCCACGTTCTCAGGGGAGAGGATTTGCTTAGCTCCACTCCAAGGCAGATTGTTCTTTACAACGCCATGTACAAAGCTGGCATCGCTAAATTCGTGCCAAAGTTTGGCCATCTGCCCTTTGTCATGGGAGAGGGCAACAAAAAACTCTCTAAGAGAGACCCCGAGAGTGATCTCTTCGTTCACAAAGAGCGCGGATTTATTCATGAGGGCTTGTTAAATTACCTCGCCCTTCTTGGCTGGTCTATCGGACCTGACAGGGACATTTTTACCCTTGAAGAGCTGTGTGAAAACTTTGATGTTGAAGATGTTAACCCAAATCCAGCAAGGTTTGATCAAGCCAAGGCAGAAGCGATAAACGCAGCTCACATTCGACTGCTTGAGCTTGAGGATTTCCAGCAGAGACTGATTCCCTATTTGCAGCAATCTGAGTTGATTGGAGCAACCCCCTCAGATTCGGAACTGTCAATTTTGGAAAAAGCAGCTCCTCTAATCCAGGAGCGAATCACTCTCCTGAGTGAATCCGTTGAAATGCTCAGATTCCTGTTTGTTGACAAGGTCATCCACGAGCAAGATTCGCTGACAAAGCTTCCAGAAAATACTGGGGAAATAATCGAAGCTTCCATAGGTGTATTGGAGAAGCTTGAAAACTGGCAGACAGAGAGCATTCAGGCGGCTTTGCAGCAAGAGTTGATAGAAAAAATGGAGCTCAAGCCAAGGATTGCTTTTGGGCCTTTGCGATCCGCCGTTAGCGGTCGGAAGGTTTCTCCTCCTCTTTTTGAGTCCTTGGAGATTTTGGGTAGGGAAATCTCGATTCAGCGTCTAAGAGAGTTTCCCTCTATCCTCGCTTCACGCTAGGATAGGGGGCTGGACCAGTGATGGTTCAACCCTGGGGTATGGTGTAATTGGCAACACGGAGGTTTCTGGTACCTTTGTTCTTGGTTCGAGTCCAGGTACCCCAGCAAGGAAAAAATGCTTGAAACTGTAGCTCTCTGGATGCTGGTTGTGGCTTTTCTAAAACTCTCACTTTTTCAACTAGCCCTTGCTTTTGGCGCAGGCTGGGGAGAATTGGCCTTTGGTGGAGCCCACAAGGGAAAACTTCCCAGAAATTACAGAATCGCTAGTGCCTTCAGCTTTTTAGTAGCTTTAGCTCTTGCAGGTCATTACCTCGCTGAAATCGGTGTTTTTCAAAGCCTGCTTGACGAAGCTGGAAGAACAGTTGCCAATTGGGTTTTCTTTGGATTGCTGGCAGTGGGTGCGGTGCTAAACAACATTTCACGTTCGGCACCGGAGAGACGCCTTTGGGGTCCGATTACCCTCGTGATGGCTGCAAGTGCTTTGATCGTGGCCCTATAACTCCAAGCTATTTCCTGGGAGCAGGTAGGTGAATTCTCCACCGTTACTTTCAACAATTTGCTGAATTCTCGAATTTTGCAGGTCATGTCCAATCTCGCTCAGCAGAGCATTATGAGTGGGGAAAGCTCGCTGCGGCCTAACTGCGTTTAGAAAATCAATCACGTCTGCAATTTTCAGCCAAGGGGCTGAAGAGGGAACCGCTAGCACTTCTGGCTGGTATTCAGGCGCTGTATAGCTGTCTCCCGGGTAATAAAACCTTTGGTTGACCATTACTCCTGTGTTTTGCACTATCGGGATGCTGCTGTGGATCTGCTGGTGAAGATCACCAAAAAACTCCAATTGGAATCCTTCGACCTGATGAAAATCTCCATGTTGGACAACGTTTACTTCCAGGCCTTTTAGTTTTTCAGCGACCTCTGAAGTAGAAAAAATCTTTGTATCCGGATTGAGGCTCAGCAGCTTTTCGATATTGGGCCGGTGGCAATGATCGTCATGAAGGTGCGTTATGACAACAGCCTCTGCTTTGGATGCCACGAAGTCGTCGCTGAAATTTCCTGGATCCACCCAGAGGGTGGAACCTTCGCTCTCAATCTTCAAACACGCATGAGTGAATTTTGTAATTTTCATCTCTAATCCTCCACAAGCAGTCTAAATTTATTGGAATCGATTGGAGAGCTGATGTTGGGTTTGGTGGTTAATCCCAATGCCGGAGGCAAACTTGCTAAGTCATACTTTGCCGCCAAGGATTTTTTCGCTGAGCACAACATGGAACACACTCTAGTTTCCGCTGAAAACCCCGAAGACTGCCTTGAGCAGCTCAGTGAATTGAAGCCTGACAAGGTAATCGCCCTCGGTGGCGACGGAACCCTGCATTCCTTGACCCAATTTGCTGTTGAGAATTCAATACCAATTGTTCTCATACCCTCTGGCAGTGGAAACGACAGCGCCAGAAAGCTTGGCATTAGCAGTAAGCCAGCAAGGGAGATTCTCTCTTCAGGCCTGATTGAGGAAAGCTTCCAGCAAATTGACCTTATGAAGGTTTCTGTGGCGGGAGGGGTGCATTACTCAACCGGAACAATTTCCGCAGGTTTAGATTCGTTTGTGAATCAAAGGACCAACAATTACCGTTTTGGCGGTTTCTTGAAGTATCCGTTTGGATTGCTTCGGGAACTTCCAAGTTTTTCTGCAATCGACTACAAATTGACTGTCGATGGCGAGCCGCGTTCATTCCGAGGAATGCTCTGCTCGGTTTCCAATTCAGGCATATTCGGTGGCGGTATGAAAATTGTTCCTGATGCAAACCTGAGTGACTCATCTATCGAGCTATTCACGGTTCGGGATTTGCCAAAGACTGAACTACTTCAAGTTTTTCCAAGGGTTTATCGAGGAACTCATCTCTCTCATCCCGCGGTAAGTGTCGAAGGGGTTAGGAAGATTAGCCTCTCTGCAGAAGTGCCAATTTATGCGGATGGAGAACCATTGGGCTTTGGAGGCTTTGATGCTGAGGTTATGCCTAAAGCGCTGACAATCGCAATCTAGCCTTTGCACTTGGTCATAATCTGTGGAATACTTTCCTAGTTCACGGCCCCATCGTTTAGCGGCCTAGGACGCCGCCCTCTCACGGCGGTAGCGC